>NZ_LTAB01000006.1:0-257744 GCF_001580035.1 Sphingobium sp. 22B
TAGGGGGTGGGCTGGCGCGACATCAGCGTGAATTTTCAACGGCTAAGCTGGAAGCTCGCTGCGCTCGCGCCCACCCCTAACCCCTCCCGCTTGCGGGAGGGGAATGTCTTGGATTGGCCAGAAACAGCCTAATAGCTACACCATCTCGCCCGTCAGCAGGCGCGGCAGCGCGCCGGATTGTCCCCGCGCCTCCGCCATGAAGCGGTTCTTGAGCAGCGACGTGCGCTGCACCGCCGCCAGCCCGGCGCGGCGGACCAGCGAGGGAATGCGCCCCGGCACGTCGAACAGCCGGACCAGCCCGTCCATCGCCACGCTGGTCATCATCGCGTCCAGACCGCGCCAGCGCTGATAGCGGGCGAGCAATTGCGCGTCGCCCGGATCGAGGCCGAGCCGCATGCCCTCCACTAGCACCTCCACCAGCGCGGCGACATCGCGGAAGCCGAGGTTCAGGCCCTGCCCCGCAATCGGGTGGATCGCATGGGCGCTGTCGCCCACCAGCGCGAGCCGCGTGTCGGTGATCCGCGCCGCATGGTGGAACCCAAGCGGATAGCTGGAGCGCGGCCCGGCCAGCGCGATCTCGCCCAGGAAGCCGCCCATGCGCTTCTGCGCCTCCGCCAGCCAGGCCCGTTCGGACAGCTTGAGCATGGCGGGAGCCTGCTCGGTCGGCACGGTCCAGACGATGGCGGAGCGGGTGCCCGGCAGCATCGGCAGCAGCGCGAAGGGGCCGCCGGGATAGAATATCTCATAGGCCGTGTTGGCGTGCGGCACGGCATGGTCGATGGCCGTCACCATCGCGACATGCCTGTAGTTCCAGCGCGTGGTGCGGATGCCCGCCGCCTCCCGGGTCGGGCTGTTGCGGCCCTCCGCCGCGACCAGCAGCGCGCCGTGGAGGGTTTCACCGCTGGCCAGGGTCAGCGTCACGCCGTCGGCATTGCGGTCGACATGCAGCGCCCGGTCGGGCTGGAAGCGGGTGAGATTGTCCGCCTTTTCCGCCGTCTGCGCCAGGGCGACGCGCAGGTCGCGATTGGGGAACATGATCCCCATCACGCCGTCATCCGCGTCCGGCGCGAAGTCGAGCGCGCCCGGCTCCAGCCCGTCGCTGACCCAGATGCGGTCGATGGGGCAACCCTTGCCGTCCAGATGATCGGCCACGCCTATGGCCGACAGCATGGCGAAACTGGTGGAACTGATGGCCGAAACCCGCCCGTCGAAACCGGCGGCGGTGGTCTCAACCGGATTGGCCGGATCGATCACGGCGCAGAGCACGCCATGGCCGGAAAGCGCGATGCCAAGGGTCAGGCCGACCAGGCCACCGCCCAGAATGACGACGTCGAAGCGTTGCATGAGGGCGGTTCTAGGCGCTCATGAGAGGATTGGGAAGGGCGTCAAAGCGCCTCCCCTCTCCTCCGTACGCCCTGAGCTTGTCGACCCGAACGGCGGCGATAGCCAACGGCTCCACTTTCTTTGAAGAAAAGTGAAGGGCTTCGACAGGCTCAGCCCGAACGGAGGAGGGGTATGTTGATCCGTTAAAGCTTCCGCACCCAGTTCGCCGGATCGGCCACCGTGCCGCGCTGGATGCCGGTGAGGTCGGCGCGCAGCGCTTCGGTCACGATGCCGCCGTCGCCATTGCCGATGGTGAAATCGCCATCGACGCTCTTGACCGTGCCGATGGCCGTCACGACCGCCGCCGTGCCGCAGGCGAAGGCCTCCCGCAGCTTGCCGCTGGCGGCGTCGGCGCGCCACTGGGCGAAGCTGTAGGGTTCCTCGCGCACTTCATGCCCCTTGGCGCGGGCGAGCGAGAGGATGCTGTTGCGGGTGATGCCCGGCAGGATCGTGCCGGACAGCGGCGGGGTGACGATGGACCCGTCGTCCATCACGAAGAAGACGTTCATGCCGCCCAGTTCCTCGACCCACTTGTTCTCGGCGGCGTCGAGGAAGACGACCTGGTCGCAGCCATGCTGGATCGCTTCCTTCTGCGCCACCAGCGAGGCGGCGTAATTGCCGCCGCATTTCGCAGCGCCGGTGCCGCCGCGCGCCGCGCGGGTGAAATGTTCCGACACCCAGAGCGTGACCGCCTTCTTCCCGCCCTTGAAATAGGCGCCGGCGGGCGAGGCGATGACGCAGAAAATATATTCGTTCGCCGGGCGCACGCCCAGGAAGGTCTCGCTCGCGAACATGAAGGGGCGCAGGTACAGGCTGCCCTCCCCGCCCGGAATCCAGTCGGCGTCGATCTTCACCAGTTCCTCGACAGCCTCCAGGAAGAGGTCTTCCGGCAAAGCGGGCATGGCCATGCGCTCGGCCGACTCAGCGAAGCGGCGCGCATTTTCCTCCGGCCGGAACATGGCGATGCTGCCGTCCTCCAGACGATAGGCCTTCATCCCTTCGAAGATTTCCTGCGCATAATGCAGCACGGCACAGGCCGGATCGAGCTGGAAGGGTTCGCGGGGGCCGATGGCGTGGCTGTGCCAGCCCTGCCCTTCCGTATAGCGAATCGTGACCATATGGTCGGTGAAGAGCTTCCCGAAGCCGGGGTCCGCCAGCAATACCGCGCGCTGGTCAGCCGACACAGCCTTGCTGCTGCGGGTGACGGTGAAGCGCGATGTCTGCTGGACGTCCATGACGAAAAACTCCTTTGGGTTGGACGCGCCGCCTATGTCACAGATGGCGGCGCGAAACAAACGGTCAATATTACTGACCCATGTAGCCGCCCATAGCCGATCCGATGGGGGTGGCATCTTGGCGCTGGAGCGCGGCGGGGCTATCGCTGCGCCATGCACTTTTTTTCCGACAATGCGACGCCGGTCTGTCCGGAGGTGATGGCGGCCATCGCGGCCGCCGACCATGCCGACCATGGCTATGACGGCGATGGCTGGAGCGCCCGGCTGAACGGCGCCTTTTCCGACCTGTTCGGGACGCAGGCGGTGGCGCTGTGGATCGCGACGGGCACGGCGGCGAACAGCATCGCGCTGGCCTGCCTCTGCCCGCCCTATGGCGGGGTGATCTGCCATGAGGAGGCGCATATCGTCGTCGACGAATGCGGCGCGCCCGGCTTCTACACCCATGGGGCGAGCCTGATGGCGCTGCCCGGCGCGGGCGCGAAACTGTCGCCCGATGCCGTGAACGACCGGCTGAAGGCAATCCGCCCCGATGTGCATCAGGTGCCGGCGCGGGCGATCAGCATCACCCAGGCGACCGAATATGGGGTGGTCTATAGTCCCGAGGAGGTGGCGGCGCTGGGCGATCTGGCGCGGGAATATGGGCTGGGTTTCCACATGGACGGGGCGCGCTTCGCCAATGCGGTGGCGCATCTGGGCTGCCATCCGGGCGATGTGACCTGGCGGGCGGGCGTCGACATACTCTCTTTCGGCTGCGTCAAAAATGGCGGGATGATCGGGGAGGCTCTGGTCTTTTTCGGGGACCGGGCGGAGGCGCGGGCGGCCGAAGCGGCGCGTTGGCGCAAGCGGGCGGGGCATCTCTTCTCCAAGGGGCGCTATCTCGCGGCGCAGGCGCTGGCGATGGTCGAGGGCGACCTCTGGCTGCGCAATGCGCGGGCGGCCAATGCGGCGGCCCAGGCGCTGGCGGAGGGCGCGGCGGGTCGGCTGATGCATCCGGTCGAGGCCAATGAGCTGTTCGTGCGGCTCACCGAAGCGGAAAGGGCGCAGTTGCGGGCGCAGGGCTTCGATTTCTACGATTGGGGCGCGGATGCGGCGCGGCTCGTCACCAACTGGTCGCAGGACGCCGCCAGCGTGCAGCCTCTGGCCGATGCGCTGAGGGCGTTGAAGGGATGAGGCAAGGCAAGGGCGTCCTCCTGCCCTTCATCCTCGTCACGCTGATCTGGAGTTCGACCTGGATCGTCATCCGCGACCAGTTGGGCAGCGTGCCGCCAAGCTGGTCGGTCTGCTACCGCTTCCTGCTGGCCGGGGTGGCGATGGCGATCTTCGCCCGGCTGCGCGGCGTGCCGCTCAACATCGGCGGCAGGGGGCTGGTCTTTGCGGGCCTGCTGGGCATGGCGCAGTTCGTGATGAACTTCAACTTCGTCTACCGCGCCGAGCATTTTCTGACATCGGGCGTGGTGGCGGTGGTCTATGCGATGCTGCTGATCCCTAACAGCGTCCTTGCCTTCCTCTTCTTCCGCCAGCCGGTGAGCCGGGCTTTCATCGCCGGATCGGTGGTGGCGGTGGCGGGGATCGCGCTGATGCTGGCGCATGAATATCGCGCCGCGAGCGTGCGGCCGGACATGGTGATTCTGGGAGCCGCTTTCTCCGTTGCGGGGCTGCTGAGCGCGTCCGCCGCCAATGTCATGCAGGGGATGGAGATCGCCCGGCGGCTGCCGATGGTGGCGGTGCTGGCCTGGGCGATGCTGATCGGCGCGGGGGTGGATGCGCTGTTCGCCTGGATTACGACCGGGCCGCCGGTGATCGAGGCGCGGTGGAGCTATCTGGCGGGAATCGCCTGGCTGGGGCTGGCCGGATCGGTCGTGACCTTTCCGCTTTATTTCCGGCTGATCCAGAGCATGGGCGCGGGGCGCGCCGCCTATACCAGCGTGCTGATCCCGGTGATCGCGATGCTGATCTCCACGCTGGTGGAGGGCTATCGCTGGACGGCGCTGGCGGGTGCGGGCGCGCTGCTGGCGATAATCGGGATGGTCGTGGCGCTGCGGACCAAGCAGGCTTAGCGGCGGACGCCCGGTTGGTATAGCCGCTTCGCCGCGTTCACCCGGTCGATCAGGCTGGCGAGCGGGACAGGCGCGGATGCGGCGCGTTCGGGCAGGGACAGGCTGTTGATGCGCTGGCCAAGGGCGGTGAAGGCGTGATCGAAGCGGTCCATCTCTTTAGTCCCCGAAAGCTGACGGGACAGCCATCGGGCAGGGATGGTTAAGAAGGCGTTAGCGATGATCAGGCTTTGCGGCGGAGCGAGTCACAGGCAGGCGCGCAACCCTTGGCGATAGGTTGGATAGCGGGGCGACCAGCCCAGCAACCGCTTGGCCCGCCCATTCGCGACCCGGCGGTTTTCGGCGTAGAAGGACCGGGCCATGGGGGTGAGCTGGGCTTCCTCCAGCGTCAATAGCGGCGGCAGCGGTTGGCCAAGCAGGGCGCAGGCCGCTTCGATCAGGCGGTTCTGCGCGCAGGGCAAGTCGTCCGAAAGATTGTAGATGCCTGGCGGTCCCCGATGAATCGACGCGACGATGCCCGCGCCGATATCGTCGACATGGGCCCGGCTGAACACTTGATCGGGCAGATCGATGCGATGCGCCCGCCCTTCCCGCACGCGATCCAGCACCGAGCGGCCGGGGCCGTAGATGCCGGGCAGGCGGAAGCGCCGTACATCGGGGCGAAGCGTGCCCCAATCGGCGTCGGCCTGCGCCCGTGCGGCACGGCGACCCTGACGGAGAGGGGTGGCTTCATCGACCCATGCGCCCGCCGCATCGCCGTACACGCCGGTGGAGGAGAGATAGCCCGTCCAGATGGCGGGGGCGGCGGCGATGGCCGCGCCATAGCGGCTGAGGACGGGGTCGGCATCTCCCTCCGGCGGAACGGACGAGAGGATATGGCTGGCCTGCGCGATGGCGGCGCGGACGGCGTCTTCATCATCGAAGGCGAGCGCTTCGGCATCGGTGGTGCGGCGGACGCCGGTGACGTGCCAGCCTTCTTCGCGAAGGCGGACAGCCAGGCGGGAAGCGGTGTAGCCCTGCCCCAGAATGAGCATATGGGGCATGAAACACTATTCCCTCAGACCGTGAAGCTCTCGCCGCAGCCGCAACTGCCCTTGGCATTGGGGTTGTTGAAGACGAAACCGGCGGTGAAGTCGTCCTCCACCCAGTCCATCGTCGACCCGACCAGATAGAGCACCGACGCGCCGTCGATGTAGAAGGCGCCGCCGGGGGTCTCGATCTTCTCGTCGAACTTCGCTTCCTCGCTCACATAGTCGACCGAATAGGCAAGGCCCGAACAGCCACGGCGCGGGGTCGAGAGCTTGACGCCGATCGTGCCTTCGGGAGCCTGGCTCATCAGGTCGGCGATGCGCTGCTCCGCGCTCGGCGTCAGGATGACGGCGGCGGGGCGGGCTCGGGTCTTGGTCGTCGTTTCGGTCATTTCCGTTCCTTCTTCCCTCCTCCCGTCTGCGGGAGGGGAGAGTGTTACAACATCCCCAGTTCGAGCTTAGCCTCGTCCGACATTTTCTGCGGGTCCCATGGCGGGTCCCAGACCAGGTTGACCTGCGCGTCGCCGACGCCGGGCACCGCGCCGACGCGCAGTTCGACTTCGCCGGGCATGGATTCGGCCACCGGGCAATGCGGCGTGGTCAGCGTCATCGTGACGACGGCATGGCCGTCCTCCGTCACGTCGACGCCGTAGACGAGGCCCAGATCATAGATATTGACCGGAATTTCCGGGTCGTAGATTTCCTTGAGCGCGTCGATGATCGCGTCGTAGAGGCTGCCGCCCGGCTCGCCCTTCGGCGTTTCCGCTGGCTTGGCGTTCAGGAAACCGTCCAGATAGTCGCGCTGGCGCGGTTCTTCCACGCGCGCCTTGGGTGGGGTCTCCACCGCCGCGACCTCTTCCACCAAAATCTTGCGTTCCTCGGTCATCCGAAGATCTTCCTCACTCGTTCAATCCCTTTGACCAGCGCGTCCACGTCGCCCTCGTCGCTATAGATGCCGAAGCTGGCCCGCGCGGTCGCCTCGACGCCCAGATGGCGCATCAGCGGCTGCGCGCAATGATGCCCCGCCCTGATGGCCACGCCCGTTTCGTCCAATATGGTGCCGACATCGTGCGGATGCACCCCCTCGACCTCGAAAGAGAGGATTCCCGCGCTATCCTGCGGCCCGAAGACGCGGACGCTGTTGAGGCTTTCCAGCGCGGCCCGCGCTTTGCCGACCAAAGCGCATTCATGGGCGTGGATCGCGTCGAGCCCGATGGCCTGCACATAGTCGATCGCCGCCGACAGGCCGACGACGCCCGTGATATGCGGCGTGCCCGCTTCGAACCGCGTCGGCGCGGGGGCATAGGTGGTTTTTTCGAACGTCACCTTGTCGATCATCGACCCGCCCCCCTGATAGGGGGGCATGGCGTCCAGCAGTTCCTTGCGGCCCCAGAGCGCGCCGATGCCGGTCGGGCCGTAAAGCTTGTGCGCGGAAAAGACGTAGAAGTCGCAGTCCAGCGCCTGCACGTCGACGGCGAGGCGCGGCACGGCCTGACAGCCGTCGATCAGGATCTTGGCGCCGACGCTGTGCGCGATGTCGGCGGCGCGGCGGACGTCGAGCACGCTGCCCAGCACGTTCGACACATGGGCCAGCGCAACCATCCTGTGCGCCGGGACGATCATCGCAGCCATGGCGTCGAGGTCGATCCTGCCGTCGGCCGTTAACGGCACCACGTCGATCTGCGCGCCGACTTTCTCGGCCACGATCTGCCAGGGGACGATATTGCTGTGATGTTCCAGCATCGAGAGCAGGATGCGGTCGCCGGCTTTGAGCTGCGTCCCCGCCCAGCTTTGCGCGACGAGGTTGATGCCCTCGGTCGCGCCGCGGACATAGACGATCTCGCTGTCCGACTGCGCGCCGATGAAGCTGGCGACCTTGCGCCGCGCCGCTTCATAGGCGAGCGTCATATTGGCGGAACGCTCATAGACGCCGCGATGGACGGTGGCGTAGTCCGGCCCATAGGCGCGGGCGATGGCGTCGATCACCGCATGGGGCTTCTGCGCGGTGGCGGCGCTGTCGAGATAATGCCAGTTGCCCCCCGCACTGTTCAAAAGACCGGGGAAGTCGTCGCGCAATCGCAGCGCCTGGGCGAGGTCGCTCATACCAGTGCCTCCAGCTTGGCGAGGGCGGCGGCCTCAAGGCTGTCCTTGACCGCTTCATCCGCCACATCGTCGAACACGCCCGCGACGAAGGCCTTCAGCAGCAGCGTCTTGGCCGTCGCCGGGTCCATGCCGCGGCTGGCCATGTAGAACAGCGCCTGCCTGTCCAGTTCGCCCACGGTCGCGCCATGGGCGCATTTCACATCGTCGGCGTAGATTTCCAGTTCCGGCTTGGCATTGGCCGTGGCGGTGCGGTCCAGCAGCATGGCCTTGACCGACTGGAAGGCGTCGGTGCGCTGCGCGTCGCGAGCGACGTTGATGCTGCCCAGATAGCTGCCGGTGGCGCGCTGGCCCAGGATGGAGCGGATGGTCTGGCCGCTGGTCGAGTCCGGCTGCGCATGGGTGACGGCGGTGACGATCTCCAGCACCTGGTCGCCGCCGCCGATGATCGCGCCGTTCAGTTCGAAATGGCTGCCCTTGCCCAGCGTGACGGCGAAGGTCACGCGGCCCAGTTTCCCACCGATATTGAGGACATGGAAATCGCAGCGCGCGCCGTCCGCGATGTCGATGACATAATCATGCACTGCGGCCGCGCCGTCGGCTGCGTCCTGCAACAGATGGTGGCGCGCGCTTTCCCCGGCGGCGACATCGATCCGCGTCGGCGCCGGGGTCGGCCAGATGGCGGCCAGCGCGTCGAGGTCGCTGTAGCGCCATTCCTCGGCCTTGCGCGTGGGAAGGGTGAGCGCGTTCATTCGATATACCCGTTCGGGCTGTCCGAGCGAGCCATTTGTCTCGCTCGAATGTCGAAGCCCAGTCCTTTCTTCGAGGAAAAATAAGGCCGTTGGCTATTGCCGCCCTCCGGGTCGACAGGCTCAGGGCGAACGGAACCCGGAAGCATCATGCCGCAACCACCTCGGCATAGCCTTCGCGCTCCAGTTCCAGCGCCAGTTCGGGACCGCCCGATTTCACGATCCGTCCCGCCGCCAGCACATGCACGAAGTCCGGCTTCACATAGTCGAGCAGGCGCTGATAATGGGTGATGAGCAGCACCGCCTTGTCGGGCCTGCGCATGATGGCGTTGATGCCCGCGCCCACGATCTTGAGCGCGTCGATGTCCAGGCCGGAGTCGGTCTCGTCCAGTATCGCCAGCCTGGGGTCGAGAATGCCCATCTGCACCATTTCGGCCCGCTTCTTCTCGCCGCCGGAAAAGCCGACATTCACCGGGCGCTTCAGCATCTCCATATCGAGGCCCAGCAGACCCGCCTTTTCCTTGGCGAGCTTGATGAACTCGCCGCCTGACAGCGGTTCCTCGCCCCGCGCCTTGCGCTGCGAATTGAGGCTCTCGCGCAGGAATTGCAGGTTGGAGACGCCCGGAATCTCGACCGGATATTGGAAACCGAGGAACAGGCCAGCGGCGGCGCGCTCATGCGGTTCCATCTCGAACAGGTCCGCGCCCTCGAAGGTCGCGGTGCCGCCGGTGACCTCATAATGGGGCCGGCCGCCCAGCGTATAGGCCAGCGTCGACTTGCCCGCGCCGTTCGGTCCCATGATCGCGTGGATTTCGCCCGCCTTGATGGAGAGCGACAGGCCTTTCAGGATCGCCTTGCCGTCGATTTCGTTGGTGAGATTGTCGATCGTCAGCATCTTTTATCCCTTATGCGCGCGCTGGAGCGTCCGCGCGGTCCAGAAGGCCATGTCCCGCACATCGCCCGGCGCGGGGAACAGCGTGTCGATATGCCGCTTGATGGGCATATAGGGCCACCAGTCGGCGCCGGGTTCGGGCGCGCCCTTTTCCAGCACGCCGGTCACGAACTCCGTCACCGGACCCATGCGGGCGAGATTGGGGGCCTTGGCCTTGTGGAAGGCCTTGTCGGTCCTGAGGCGCTCGGTAAAGGCGGCGTCGCCCTTGTCCAGCGCGGCGCGGCATTCGGCCTGATAGGCGTCGAGATCGCCGAAATCCTTGGCCGCGCGTGCCTGAAGCTCGCCCTCTTCCAGCTCATAATCTTCGGTCAGGATGCGGATCGCGGCGGTCCAAGCCTGGCCGTTTCCGACATCCTCCGCGAAATCCGCGAGGGCGTCCTGAATATCGTCTTCGTCGCTCAAGAGTCCTGGTCCTCTAAAAGCCCCTCCCCTTCAGGGGAGGGGTTGGGGTGGGGGCTGGCCCAACGATCTGACGCCTGTTCAAGCGCGCCGAAGATCGCGGCACAAACCCCTTCGATATTCTGCATCACGTCATGGTTGGCGATACGGATGATGCGGTAGCCCAATGCGTTCAGCGTCGTATCGCGCGCCTTGTCCGACCCCGCTCTATGCGTATCGCCATCGACTTCGACGATCAGCGCTTTTTGTGGGCAGAGGAAGTCGACGATGAAGGGACCGATCACGGACTGACGGCGGAATTTATAGCCGCCGAGCTGCGAGCGGGAGAGTTTTGCCCAGAGGCGCTTTTCCGGTTCGGTGGGTTCGCGGCGCATTTCGTGGGCGAAGCCCGCCAATTGGGCGAGGCGCCCAGCCGATAGCCCCCACCCCCGGCCCCTCCCCTGAAGGGGAGGGGAGTTTAGACGGCTTGCCTGATCGAGAGGCGTCAACTCCCTCAACCGACCGACCCCTCCAGCGAAATGCCCAGCAGCTTCTGCGCCTCGACGGCGAACTCCATCGGGAGCTGTTGCAGCACCTCGCGCGCGAAGCCGTTGACGATCAGGCTGACGGCCGCTTCCTGATCCAGCCCGCGCTGCATCGCGTAGAACAACTGGTCGTCGCTGATCTTGCTGGTGGTCGCCTCATGCTCGATCTGCGCCGAGGGGTTGCGCACCTCGATATAGGGCACGGTATGCGCGCCGCACTGGTCGCCCAGCAGCAGGCTGTCGCACTGGGTGAAGTTGCGCACGCCCTCCGCGCCCGGCGCGACGCGCACCAGCCCGCGATAGGTGTTGTTGGACCGCCCGGCGCTGATCCCCTTGGACACGATGGTCGAACGCGACCCCTTGCCATTGTGGATCATCTTGGTGCCGGTGTCGGCCTGCTGCAGATTGTTGGTCAGCGCCACCGAGTAGAATTCGCCAACGCTGTTCTCGCCATTCAGCACGCAGCTTGGATATTTCCAGGTGATGGCGGAGCCGGTTTCCACCTGCGTCCAGCTCACCTTGCTGTTGCGGCCCTGGCAGAGCGCCCGCTTGGTCACGAAATTATAGATGCCGCCCCTGCCATTCTCGTCGCCGGGGTACCAGTTCTGGACGGTTGAATATTTGATCTCCGCATCGTCCAGCGCGACCAGTTCCACGACCGCCGCGTGAAGCTGATTCTCGTCGCGCATCGGCGCGGTGCAGCCTTCGAGATAGCTGACGTAGCTCCCCTCATCCGCGACGATCAGCGTGCGTTCGAACTGGCCCGTATTCTCCGCATTGATGCGGAAATAGGTGGAAAGCTCCATCGGACAGCGCACGCCCTTGGGGATGTAGACGAAGGTGCCGTCGGAGAAGACCGCGCAGTTGAGCGTCGCGAAATAATTGTCGTGCATCGGCACGACCTTGCCCAGCCACTTCTTCACAAGGTCCGGATATTCGCGCACCGCCTCGCTGATCGAGCGGAAGATGACGCCCGCTTCCTCCAGCTCCTTGCGGAAGGTGGTGGCGACCGAGACGCTGTCGAACACCGCGTCGACGGCGACCTTGCGGCTGCCCTTCACCCCGGCGAGCACTTCCTGTTCGGCAATGGGGATGCCCAGCTTTTCATAGGTGGCGCGAATTTCCGGATCGAGTTCGTCCAGCGACTCCAGTTCCGCCTTCTTCTTCGGCTCCGCATAATAATAGGCGTCCTGATAGTCGATCGGCGGGATATTGAGCTTGGCCCAGTCCGGCGCTTCCATCTGCCGCCACATGGCGAACGCCTTCAGCCGCCATTCCAGCAGCCATTCGGGCTCCTGCTTCTTGGCGGAGATGAAGCGGACCGTGTCCTCGTTCAGCCCCTTGGGCGCGAAGTCCTGCTCGATGGCGGAGGACCAGCCATGTTCGTAGGTGGAGGCGCGATCGGCGGCCTCCTGCGCTTCGAGGTTGCGAACGGTGGTGGCTTCTTCGGTCATAGCGTCTGCTCTGCAACTCGTTTCTCGACTTCGCTCGAAACGAACGGAGGCGGGGTGACTTCTCTGGCGAGGCTGGCGATGGTGACGCCCGCGAGCGCCGACCGGATCGCATTGTTCGCCACATTCATATGCGGACGGACGCGGCAGTCCTGCTCCAGCGAGCAGTCATGCGCGCCCATTTCGGTGCAGGCGGTCATGGCGATGGGGCCTTCCACCGCCTCCACCACATCGGCGAGGGTGATCGCGGCGGGCGGGCGGCTGAGGCGCACGCCGCCGCCGGTCCCCCGGCTCGATTCGAGCAGTCCGGCAGCCGACAGGCGGCTCACCAGCTTCTGCGCGGTGGGCAGGGGAATGCCGGTTTCGGCGGAGAGCGTGGTCGCGTTCATCTTCACATATTTGTTGGTCGCAGGGTCAAGCCCAGCGCCCGCCCCGCAATGGCGGGCGGCGGCGGACATCAGCACCACGGCATAATCTGCGAAACTCGAAAGCCTCATGACCCTGCGTCTTGCGAACCATTCTCAAATCGGATCGAATCAATCCGATTGCGCATGTGGTCCCGCCCGCGCGCGGAATCAAGGCATTTTTGCTTGGGAGGAAGGCTTAGCTGAAACGGTTGATCACGGCCACGTCTCCGCCCAGCGAGCGGCGCAGCAGGGTGAGTTGCGCCACGGCGCTGGGTTCGGTCTGCAGCTGATGCGGGGTCAGGCCGATGAAATGCTTGATCTCCCGAATGAAATGCGACTGGTCGTAGAACCGACCGTCGTCGCACAGCGCCTGCCAGCTTTCATGATCCAGCGCGATTCGCGCGCTGCATCGAAGCGCCCGATATTTGCGCGCCAGCAGCTTGGGCGGGCAGCCATAATATTTGTTGGTGAGCCGGGCGAGCTGGCGCGGCGAGAGGCCGGTGATGTCGGCCAGCGTCTCGATCCGCGGGGAGCCTTCGCCCATCAGCCAGCCGTCCACCGCCTCCAGCAGCCGCCATGTCGATTCCGGCAACGGGACCAGCCTTTCCGACAGGAAGGACCAGCAAAGCGCCGCCATCCCCTCCGCATCGTCGGTGGCGCGGAGCCGGTCGAGCAAATCGCGGTAGCCGCCAAGATGCGCCATTTCCTGCACGCGATCCGTGAGCGTGCTGGCATCGCCCCCATGCAGGGCGATCCATCCCGCCGGCAGCAGCGAAATGCCGACCACCCGGCCCGGCCCCGTCAGTTCGAAGCGGGTCGCGCCCATGGTCGGACCCAAAAGGCAGACTTCGGGCGTCGGCAATATCGTTCCGTCGTGGAAATGATAATTGCCGCTATTGTCCAGCATGAAGCGAAGTTGCGGTACGTCGGCGCGTGTCACATCCGAATAATGTTCGGCCGTTTCGGTAAAGATATAAAGCGAACCGAAATAGGCGTTGAGTTGTTCGGGCGGCGCGAAATAGCGCAACCGCACCGGTCCCTGTGCCGCGTCGACGGTATAGGACAGCGGCGCATGACCATCTCTTGCCGTGATATTCGACGCCCCCCCGGGCGCCCCGCCTTTATGCGACCGCATATTTCACCCCAGCACGCAATATGCGCCATCGGGGTGAAGGTGCAAGGGCTATGCTTGACGGGATGCCACTTTCCGTCTTGTCCGGAGACGATGAACGGGGGTTCCCGTAAAAACGACCCGGCGGTTTTCACCGCCGGGTCAGGAAAAGGTCTCGTCAGCCATATGGCCTAGAGCCTTCGGGTCGCAGGACTCTCTTACGTCCGAATCGGGGAAATTTTATTGGATGGATCGGACATCGGCCGGACCAAAACGGGACGAATCCACGGAATCTTGTTAAGAAATGCCGTTCCTTCCTTACTGTTGCCGCGTTGCAACAGCGACTCGACGCCGGCCGTCCGCGCTGGCATAGCCCGGCCATGTCGTACCGCCTGATCCGCCCCCTGTTTTTCGCTCTGGACGCCGAGCGCGCCCATCATCTGTCCATCAAGATGCTGCGCCTGATGCCGGTGCCGCCTGCGCTGGAACCCGATTCGATGCTGGCGCAGACCGTGGCGGGCATCGCCTTTCCCAATCCGGTGGGCCTGGCGGCGGGTTATGACAAGGAAGGACTGATCGCGCACAAGATGCACGGGCTGGGCTTCGGCTTTGCCGAGTTGGGGACGCTGACCCCCCTGCCCCAGCAGGGCAATCCCCTGCCCCGGCTGTTCCGCCTGGCGGAGGATCGGGCGGTGATCAACCGCATGGGCTTCAACAATGGCGGCCAGGCGGCGGCGGCGGAACGGATCGCCAAGCGCAGGCGGCCGGGCGGCCCCGTCATCGGCATCAACATCGGCGCCAACAAGGATGCGGCCGACCGGATCGCGGACTATGCCACCGGCGTCACCTGCATGGCCCCGCTGGCCGATTATCTGACGGTCAATATCTCCTCCCCCAACACGCCGGGATTGCGCGCGCTTCAGGACCGGGCGGCGCTGGACCAGTTGCTGGGCGCGGTCATGGCGGCGCGGGGGACGAATCGGACGCCGGTCTTCCTGAAGGTGGCCCCGGACCTGGAGCCCGCCGATGTGGAGGATATTGCCGCCGCCTGCATCGACCACCGGATCGACGCGCTGATCGTGTCCAACACCACCATTTCCCGGCCGTCGCTGCAGTCTCGGCTGGCGGGGGAGGCTGGCGGCCTGTCCGGCGCGCCGCTGCACGATCTGGCGCTGCAAAGGCTGCGCGACTTCCGCCGGGCGCTGGGCACGCAGCTGCCGCTGATCGGCGTGGGCGGGATCGCCACGGCGGACCAGGCCTATGCCCGCATCCGGGCGGGGGCCAGCCTGATCCAGCTCTACAGCGCCCTGGTCTATGAGGGGCCTTATCTCGCCCGGCGGATCAATGCCGGGATCAAGGCGCTAATGGCGCGCGACGGCGTGGGGAATATCAGCGAGATAGTGGGTATCGACGCCTGATCCGTCCTATGGGTTGCGAACCGCAACGCAGCGACTAGGGTGCCGGACATGACTTTTCGCCTTTCCGGCCTGCTGGCTGCCTTCACCCTTCATGCCCTTTCCCCCTCTCCGCTCGCCGCGCGGGAGCCGGTCGCGGTCAACGCCACCGTGTCCGCCGCCGATCCCCGGGCGGCGGAGGCGGGGCAGGAAATATTGCGCAAGGGCGGCAGCGCCACCGACGCCGCCATCGCCATGATGCTGACGCTGAACGTCGTGGAGCCGCATAATAGCGGCATCGGCGGCGGCGGATTCCTGATGCATCATGACGGGCGGACCGGCGTGCTGGAATCGATCGACGGGCGGGAGACGGCTCCCGCGGCGGCGCGGCCCGACCGTTTCATGGGGGCGGACGGCCAGCCCCTCTCCTTCCGCGAAGCCTGGCCGGGCGGCTATTCCGTCGGCGTGCCCGGCAATGTCCGCCTTGCCTGGGACGCGCATCGCAAATGGGGCAAGCTGCCCTGGGCCGAGCTGTTCCAGCCCGCCATCCGCTTTGCCGAACAGGGATTCGAGGTGCGCCAGCGGCTCGACACGGCGATGAAAGCGGTTGCCCCGGTCTGGGCGGATTTTCCGGAAATCCAGAAATATTTCTGGATCGACGGCAAGCCGGCGCCGATGGGCACGATCCTCAAGAATCCGCCGCTTGCCGCGCTGTTCAGGCGGATCGCGGCGGAGGGACCGGATGCCTTCTATCGGGGCGACAATGCCCGTATGATAGCCGAAACCGTCACCAACGCGCCGAAAAACCCGGTGCCGATGACGGAGGCCGACCTCGCCGCCTATCGGGCGAAGCCGCGCAAGCCCGTCTGCGGCCCCTATCGCGCCTATACGGTCTGCGGCATGGGGCCCGCCTCGGCGGGCGGCATCACCGTCCTGCAGGTGCTGGGCATGGTGGAGCGATTCCCGCTGGCGCAATGGGGCAAGGACGATCCCCGGTCCTGGCATGTCATCGGGGAGGCGATGCGGCTCGCCTATGCCGACCGGGACACCTGGCTGGGCGACCCGGAATTCGTGTCCGTGCCCATCGCGGGGCTGATCGATCCCGGCTATCTGAAGCAGCGTTCGGCGCTGATCGGCATGGGCAGGGCGCTGAACGACTATCGCCCCGGCACGCCCCCGGGCGCGGAGAAGCGCACCGCCGCCCGGCCCCAGCCGGAATCGGGCACCAGCCATTTCGTCGCGGTGGACCGCAATGGCGATATTGCCGCCTGGACCTCCACCATAGAGAGCTTCTTCGGCAGCCAGCTCGTCGCCAATGGCGTGATCCTGAACAATGAACTGACCGATTTCAGCTTCACCCCCGAAAAGGACGGCGCGCCGGTCGCCAACCGGGTCGAGCCGGGCAAGCGGCCGCTGTCGTCCATGTCGCCCACCATCGTCTATGATGCGGCGGGAACCCCGGTCTTCACCATCGGGGCGGCGGGCGGCAGGACCATCATCATGCAGGTCGCCAAGGCGCTGATCGCGCATTTCGACTGGGGGATGTCGGCGCAGGATTCGATCGCCCTGGGATTCCTGTTCTTCGACCGGGACGGTCTGGTCGTGGAACAGGGCACGTCGCTGGAGGGCATGAAGGCGCCGTTGGAGAAGCTGGGGCACAAGGTATCAGTCAGCCGCTTCGGCCTGAAGGCCAATGCGGCGGAGCGGACGGCGGACGGCCATTGGGTCGGCGGCGCCGATCCGCGCAGCCCGGGCGTGTCGTTGCAGGAGTGACGCCCCTTCGGCGCACCCTGTTCGCGCGCGGGAGCATGGTGCTCCGGGCAGGCTACCCCTTCAAATCCAGGCCGGCGACGTTGAACTGGAAGGGGAAGACCTTGTCCTTCGGCCCGACCACCAGGTTCACCTTGATCGTCCGGCTGTCCTTGATCGCGTCATAGGCCCCGGCGGCGGGCAGGACTTCGATACCGTCCTTGTTCTCGGTCATGCGGCCCTTCCATTCATGGGTCTTGCCGTCTTCCGTGACCGCCGTGACCTTGCAGTCCGACAGGTCGCAGGCGAAGGGCGCGCCGACCAGCTTGACCGTCACATCCGCCCCGCCCTCCTGCATGGGCTGGACCAGCAGCACGCCGAAGGTGTCGGCCGCGGTCATGGTCTGGACCGCATTGGCGCTGCCGATATAGGCGACCTTGGGCTTTCCGCCCTCGCCGCCCTCATATTTCCAGACCTGCCCGATCTGGTCGCGCTGCGTCGGTCCCTTGTCCTCGGAAGATGAGCAGGCCGCGATCAGCCCCAGGGCGGCAAGCACCGCTATCGATCGCATCGCGTTTCTCCTTCTGTCCGTTTCGATGTCGGAAGGAGAACGCATGGCCCCTGCGGGGTTTCCCTCCGCTCAGCTATAGCGGGCTGCGGTTTCCCGGATCAGCGCGATCATGTTGGGAATGCCCTGCGTCCGATTGGAACTCAACTGGTTGCGCAGGTCGAACGGCGCCAACGCGCCTTCGATGTCCGTGGCGGCGATGGCCGCGGGCGGCTGGTCCTGCACGGTGAGGAGGACGAGCGCGATGATCCCCTTGGTGATCGCCGCATTGCTGTCCGCCAGGAAGTGGAGCCGTCCCCCGCCGGCAGAACCGGCGTCGATCACGGTCGGATAGACCCAGACCGCCGCCGAGCAGCCCCGGACCAGCGTGGCGTCGGTCTTGAGCGCGTCGGGCATCGGCTCCAGCGCCTTGCCCAGATCGATCAGCAGGCGATAGCGGTCGTCGGCATCGAGAAATTCATATTCTTCGACCAGATCGGCGAGGACGGGCAATTGGGTCATGGCCGCCCATATAGGGGTAAAATCGGGCGGGGGAAGGCGGTTTCCGCTGCTGCTCCGTCCCCCTTGAGGCAGGTTGGAGGGACAGACGGAGCAAGCCGGTCGACCTGTCCGGCAAGGATGGAAGCGACTGCGCCGCCATCACGCCCGCCCCCTGCCCCCGCCCCCCTCGCGGGAGGGGGAGCATCGGATTTTCAGAGGTCCACGCCCGCGGCGATCGCTTCCAGCTTGCGGATGCGTTCCTTGAGGTCGGCCACCTCGATCCGCGTCGCGGTGGAGGGTGGTGCTGCCTCGTCCGTTCCGCGGGCGAGTTCCGCGCGCTTCAGGTCCAGCCAGCCATTCCATCCCCGCAGGGCCGTGGCGGCGACGATGGCGAGTCCGGTCAGACCCGCGACCGCCAATGTCAAAGTGATGAGGGGGTCCTGCATATCGTCCTCCCTGTGATGGTGGGCCGCGTCAGTCGCGATCCCGGAGCTTGTCGAATTCGCGGTCCAGCGCGGTGCTGCTGTCCGTGGCCAGCCGTTCCAGCACGGCGACCCGGTCCTTCAGCGCCTTCACCTCCGCACGGAGCCGTTCGGCTTCAGGATCGGGTCCGCGCTGGACCAGTTCCTCGCCCTTGTGGCGGCGGACGATGCCATATTTGGCGCGAACGACGCTGGCGATTGCCGCTATGGCGACGATGGCGACGACCATTTCGAACGGATTCATGACTTTTTTCCCTTGCTGAGCGTGGGGCCCTTCAGTTGGCGGGGCCGCGCAGGCGCTCGATTTCCCTGTTCAATGCGTGACTTTCATCGGTGACGATGCGCTCGACCACGGCCAGCCTGTCCTTCATCGATCCGAGTTCGGCACGGAGCTGGGCGTTTTCCTGGGTCAGCAGGCTGATCCGTTCCATCGCCTCATTGCCCGCCCTGGGATAGACGGCCTGGCCCCAGGCCCCATCCAACGGATAACCATGCTTGATCCTCAGCCAGGTGGTGAAGATCCATCCGCCCACACCGATCCCGGTACAGATCGCGATCAGCGGCGCGAGTTGCGCGAACATCGCGAATTGTTCCGACATGGCAAACCTCCCTCATTCCGCTCCCCATGGGCGCGGCCCATCAGATGTTGGATTTCTCAGACAAATTGGCCGGCTTTTCGACAGGCTCCCAAGCCCGTTCGATAAACGGCGTAGGCGATGCGATTCCGTCAGCGCAGGCTGTCGATCTCATCCGCCAGCCGGGTGTTGCGGCTGGTATAGTAGGTTTCGATGTCGGCCAGGCGCCGGTCGATGTCGCGAAACTTGGACCGCACGTCGCGGGTGGAGCGCGCCGGATTGGTGCGCACGCCCTGCCAGAATTTCTGGTCGTCGCGGTCGGCATAGAGGCCCAGCGGCTTGTTCTCGGCAAAATAGGCGACGACGAAATAGGCGATCAGCGTCCAGGGAAAGGCCCCCATCAGCGTCACCAGCACGGCGCCGACCCGGACCCACAGCACGTCGATCCCCGTATAGTCGGCAATGCCGGCGCAGACGCCCATCCATTTGCCGTTCTGCTTGTCGAGATAGAATTTGGTGCGACGGGCAGCCATCTCAATTCCTCCTGTCGGGATTTTGGCGTTCGGGATATGGGCGGTCGAACTCATAGCCATCGTCCTGCGACGGACGGGCGGGGCGGAAATCGGGGTTGTCGGCGGCGACGATCCGTTCGACCGTCTGCAGCCGCTCCTCCAGCCGCCGGGCGAGCAGGTGAAGCTCGTCCAGCAGCTTCTCGTCCTCATCGGTGATCTTGGGCGCCTGCTTCCACTTGGTGACATAGTGGAAGATCAGCCAGGGCATGCCGATGAACAGCATGCCGCAGATCATGATGGGCAGGAACACGTCCTCCATGCGTCACTCTCCCTTGTTCATGGACGCCTTGAGCGCGGCCAGTTCGGCATCGACCTTGTCGCTGGCCTTCAGCTCGGCAATCTCTTCCTCCAGCGTCTTGGGCTGGGCGCCAAGGCCCATGGCGTCCGCGCGGCCTTCGGCCATGTCGACCCGCCGTTCCAGCATGTCGAAGCGGGCGAAGGCGTCGTTCACCTTCTCGCCGGCATAGGCTTCGCGGACGCGCAGGCGATTCTGGGCGCTTTCCATGCGGGTCACAAGGCTGTTCTGGCGGGCGCGCGCCTCGCGCAGCTTGGCCTGGAGCTTGGCGATGTCCTCTTCGGAGGCGCGCAGCGCTTCGTCCAGCACCCCGATCTCATGGGAAAGTTGCTCCGCCATGTCGGCTGCCTTCTGCTTTTCCACCAGCGCGGCCTTGGCAAGGTCTTCGCGGTCCTTGCTGAGCGCGAGCTGGGCCTTTTCCGTCCAGCTGTCCTGCAGGCCCTGAAGCTTGGCGATGTGGCGCCGCATTTCCTTCTGGTCGGCGATGGTGCGGGCAGCAGAGGCGCGCACCTCGACCAGCGTCTCCTCCATTTCGAGGATGATCATGCGGATCATCTTCGCCGGGTCTTCCGCCCGGTCGAGCAGGTCGGTGACATTGGCGGCGATGATGTCGCGGGTGCGGGAGAAAATACCCATTTGAACTTCACTCCTGGTACGAACTTGTTAGGCAGGCCTTACGCCAGATAGTGCAAGGCTGCGGGGCATTCCTTGTTCGCGAGCATCGGGATTTCGCTGGCGCGGGCCGGGCCGACCGCCGAAAGGATCAGGGTCGATCCGAACAGGACGGAGGCGATGGCGACGGACAGGAACTGGCCGATTTCGCGAACGCTGTTGCTTTGCTTTTCCATGATAAACTCCTGAACCTTGGCCTTCGTCGATGTGCCGCTTGATGCGTCAGCGGCTTCGCTTTCCGACTTTGCAGAAGCCGTGCCAATTTGCGGAAATGGCGGAATTTCGCGGTTTTTTACGATTGTCCGAATATTGGGCTTGCCGAAAGATGGGAAATTTCACCATAAGTTGGGGATGGAGAAAAATACCCAGTTCGTCGGCCAGTCGCTGGCCTTTCTGGATGCGGTCGAGCAGGCCGGGCGGGCGGCAGAACTCAACCGGCCGGTCCTGGTCATCGGCGAACGCGGGACCGGCAAGGAACTGATCGCCGAGCGCCTTCACCACCTCTCGCCGCGCTGGGACGAACCGCTGATCGTCATGAACTGCGCGGCCCTGCCCGAAACGCTGATCGAGGCGGAACTGTTCGGCCATGAACAGGGCGCCTTCACCGGCGCGGCGCGGGCGCGGGCGGGGCGGTTCGAGGAAGCCGATGGCGGCACGCTGTTTCTGGACGAGCTGGGCACGCTGTCCATGGCGGCGCAGGAGCGGCTGCTGCGGGTGATCGAATATGGCGAGGTGACGCGGATCGGGGCGTCGAAGCCCATGACCGTCGACGTGCGGATCGTCGCGGCGACCAATGAGGATTTGCCCGCCGCCGCCGATGCAGGGCGGTTCCGGCCCGACCTGCTGGACCGGCTAAGCTTCGAGGTGATCACCTTGCCGCCGCTGCGGGCGCGGGAGGGGGATGTCGCGGTGCTGGCCGATCATTTCGGGCGGCGCATGGCGGCGGAGATCGGCTGGCCGCAATGGCCGGGCTTTTCCGCCGCCTGCATGGCCGAGCTGGAGGCGCATGACTGGCCCGGCAATGTGCGCGAGCTGCGCAATGTGGTGGAACGGGCGGTCTATCGCTGGAATGAGCCCGGGCGGCCGGTCGCGGCGATCGTGTTCGACCCCTTCGCCTCGCCGTGGAAGCCCAAGCCGCTGATGGCGGCGCAAGCGGCGGTGGAAGCCGCGCCCATGGGTTCACCCGCTCCGGTCGCGAACGGCCATGACGCGGTCACCGACCTCAAATCCGCCGTCGATGCGCATGAGGCCGCCATCGTGCGGGCGGCGCTGGAGCGCTACCGCTACAACCAGCGGGCGACGGCGAAGGGATTGGGGCTGACCTATGACCAGCTTCGCCATTGCATGAAGAAACATGGGTTGAGCGCGGGGTAGCCACCTCCCGCAAGCGGGAGGGGCTGGAGGTGGGGGTAGGCATGCCGCGCCAGCGGCAATTTGCAACTGAGGACAGAAGCTCGCTCCGCTCGCGCCCACCCCTAACCCCTCCCGTCTACGGGAGGGGGACTATTGTCCTCTTAACGCGTCGGCACGGGCTCCGCGCCCGAATAATCGTAAAAGCCCTTGCCGGTCTTCCGCCCGAGCCAGCCCGCCTCGACATATTTCACCAGCAGCGGCGCGGGGCGATATTTGGGATCGCCGGTCGTGTTCTGCAGCACCTTGCAGATTTCCAGGCAGGTATCGAGGCCGATGAAATCCGCCAGCGTCAGCGGACCCATGGGATGGTTGAGGCCCAGCATCACGCCCTTGTCGATGTCGACCACGCTGCCCACGCCCTCGCCCAGCGCGAACACCGCCTCGTTGAGCATCGGCAGCAGGATGCGGTTCACCACGAAGCCCGGCGCGTCGAAAGCATGGACGACCTGCTTGCCCAGGCTGGCGGCGAAGCCCTCCACCGCGCTCACCGTCTCCGCGCTGGTGGCGAGGCCGCGAATGACCTCGACCAGCGCCATGACCGGCACCGGGTTGAAGAAATGCACGCCCACGAAGCGCCCCGCGTCGGGCGCCGCCTGCGCCAGCCGGGTGATCGGGATGGAGGAGGTGTTGGAGGCGAGGATCGCATCGCCGGCCAGCAGGGCGCCGACATTGGCGAAGATCGAACGCTTGATCTCTTCCCGCTCGGTCGCGGCTTCGATCACCAACTGGCAGGCGGCCAACGGCGCGACTTCGCCCACCGGCGTGATCCGGGCGATGGCGGCGTCGGCGTCGGCCTGCGCCAGCTTGCCCTTTTCCACAGCCTTTGCGAGTTGACGGATGATGCCGTCGCGGCCCTTCTGCGCGCGGGGCAGGTCGATGTCGGACAGGATCACCTCATAGCCCGCCTGCGCCGCCACCTGCGCGATGCCCGCGCCCATCTGGCCCGCGCCGATCACGCCCACGGTCCGAATATCCATCATTGCCGAAACCCTCCTGCACTGAATCCTGTTCGCCGTCCCCGTAGCGCCATGGCAGGCGGGCCGCCAGAGCTTCCGCACGGGCGAAAGCGGACGGAAAGCCCCGGACGGTCGGCGGAGCGCTGATCTTTCTGTGATTTCCCGCTTTGCGCCGCGCCTGCTTGATGGTTAAAAGCCCCGGCATGTCCGTTTCAGACCTGCTGCCCGCGCCGGCGACCGGAAGGTTCATTGCCGCCGTGCATCACTTCCCGCTGCGCGTCTATTTCGAGGACACCGATCTGTCCGGCCTCGTCTATCACGCCAATTATCTGCGCTATATGGAGCGGGCGCGGTCGGACATGCTGCGCATCGCCGGGATCGACCAGCGCGGCAATCTGGAGGGGGGAGAGGGCGTCTATGCCGTCACCGACCTTCAGCTCCATTACCGCCGCCCCGCCAGGCTGGACGATGACCTGATGGTCGTGAGCCGCGTCACCAAAGTCGGCGCCGCTTCATGTTCCATTCATCAGACGGTCATGCGCGATGGGGAAATACTGACGCAAGGCGATGTTTCCGTCGCCTTCCTGACGCCCCAGGGCCGCCCGCGGCGGCAACCCAAGCCCTGGACCGACATTTTCAGCCGTTTGATGAGAGGGGAAGACATCAACCCATGAGCCTTTCGATGCCCGACGTTGGCCTTGCGGTCGGCAATGCCGCGCAAGCCGCCACCATTTCGCCGCTGGCCCTGTTCCTTCAGGCCGACATCGTCGTGAAGGTGGTGATGCTGGGCCTGCTGCTGGCCAGCATCTGGACCTGGGCGATGATCATCGGCTTCAGCTTCACCCTGCGCAAGGCGAGCCGGCAGAGCCGGGCGTTCGAGCAGGATTTCTGGAAGGCGGAGGATATAGACCGCTTCTACGAAGCCCGCGGCAAGGCGGAATTCCCCGCCGCCAGGGTGATGGCCGCGGGCGTCACCGAATGGCGCCGCTCCACCGCGCAGAAGGTGATCGACCGGGAGGGCACCCGCGACCGGCTGTCGACCGCCATGTCCAGCACCATCGCGGCGGAGGTCGACCGCCTGTCGGACCGGCTGAACATCCTGGCCACCATCGGGTCGGTCGCGCCCTTCGTCGGGCTGTTCGGCACGGTATGGGGCATCATGCGGGCCTTCACCAGCATCGCGGCGGAGCAGAACAGCAGCCTGGCGGTCGTGGCGCCGGGCATTGCCGAGGCGCTGTTCGCCACCGCCATCGGCCTGTTCGCGGCGATCCCGGCGGTGATCGCCTACAACCGCTTCAGCCATGGCATCAACCGAATGGAATCGGGGCTGACGCGCTTTGCCGACGGCTTCTATTCGACGCTGAGCCGCGAGCTGGAGGCGCAGCGGTGAGGCCCCCTCTCCTCCCGTTCGCCCTGAGCTTGTCGAGGGGCTTCACTGCTTTTCAGAAGAAGGGGGCTTCGACAGGCTCAGCCCGAACGGTGATAGCCAAGGTCCGCCGTTTCGGAGGACGTGCCTGATGGCCATGTCCGGACCTCCCTCCAGCCGCAGGGGCCGTCATCGCGCGCCGATGGCGGACATCAACGTCACGCCGCTGGTCGACGTCATGCTGGTGCTGCTGATCATCTTCATGGTGACGGCGCCTCTGCTGGTCACGGGCGTGCCGGTGAACCTGCCCGAAACCCGCGCCAAGGGGCTGGACCAGGACCAGAAGCCGACCGTGGTGTCGATCGATCGCGACGGCGGCGTCTTCATCGACGACGCGCAGATCAGCGACGCCGAACTGCCCGGCCGCCTGGCCGAGATCATGTCCGCCAATGCGGGCAAGGCCGAACCGCCGCAGATATTCCTGCGCGCCGACAAGGGGCTGGACTATGGCCGGGTGATGCTGGTCATGGGCGAGCTGAACCGGGCGGGACTCAACAAGGTCGCGCTGGTCAGCACCGGTTCCGAAGGCGGTTCCGCTGTCAGCAGCGGTTCAGAATAGGGGCCATAGGTCGTGGCGATGGATCGCGCGGAGAAAATTGGCCTTGGCGTGGCGACGGCGGGACATGTCCTGCTGTTCGGCCTGCTGTCGTCCGGCTTTCTGGCCACTCCCAACCCCCTGAAGCTCAATTCGCCGCCGATGGACGTCAGCCTGGTGGATGAGGTGGCGCTGAAGTCGACGGCGCCGCAGGTGTCGACCCAGCCGCCCCCGCCCAGCGTTGCACCGGAGCAGGGCCCGACCGAGAATGCCGCGCCTGCGCCGGAACCCGAACCGGCACCGCAGCCCGAACCGACCCCGGCGCCGCCGGCTCCCCGGCCCGCGCCGCCCAAGCCGGTGGCAAAGCCAGCGCCGCCCAAGCCCGCGCCCGCTCCGCCGAAGAAGAATGTACCCGCCGCCAAGCCCAAGCCGGCGGCGGAAAAACCCGCCCCCGCCAAGTCCAAGCCTGCGCCGGAAAAACCCAAGCCAGCCGCCGCCGCGCCCGCCAAGGCGTCGCAGAAGCCCGCGGCCAAACCCAGGTCCGACGCGCCTGCCCGCGCTTCGGGACAGGGCAAGGCGGACAAGCCCAAGGGATCGCTACTGGGCAAGGATTTCCTGAAGGGCATCGACACCGAGGATGACGCGCCGCGCAAGCCCGCGCCGGTGCCCGCCGCCGCCATGGGCCCCGCGCAGAAGGCCGCGCTGGACGCGGAAATCCGCCGCCAGCTCAAGCCCTATTGGAAATCCCCGAGCGGCGCGGACATCGAGCA
This sequence comes from Sphingobium sp. 22B, assembly GCF_001580035.1. Taxonomy (NCBI): domain Bacteria; kingdom Pseudomonadati; phylum Pseudomonadota; class Alphaproteobacteria; order Sphingomonadales; family Sphingobiaceae; genus Sphingobium; species Sphingobium sp. 22B. Next base: position 25,281 of record NZ_LTAB01000006.1, read on the forward strand.
GCTTCGCACCTTCGTCGATGTGCAGCTTGCCCGCGACGGTTCGCTCGCGGGGCAGCCGCAGGTCGTCAACACCACCGGCATCACCGCCAGCAACCGCACGCAGGTGACGCTGCATCAGGAACTGGCGGTGAAGGCGATCCGCCTGGCCGCGCCGTTCAAGCTGCCGCCCGCTCTTTATGATGGCTGGAAATCCCTCCGCATCTCCTTCGACAAGAGGCTATCGCAATGACCCGACCCTTCAGGACAGGAAAGGCCCGAGCCATGTTCGGCGCCACGCTGGGGGCGCTGCTGCTGGCGTTCGCGCCCGCCGCTTCCGCGCAGCTCAGCGTCGATGTGACGGACGAATCCTCCTCCAACCTCAAGATCGTCGTCCCCGCGCTGCCGGCGCAGGCGGAAGTCTCGACACCGGCGGGCGGTTCCACCGAACTGGGCCGCAAGATCGCGGAGGTGATCGCCGCCGACCTCAAGGGGTCGGGCCTGTTCGATCCCTCTGGCCCCGGCGGCATCCCGACCATCGCCTTTCCCGAAGTCACCAATCCCGCCTACGATAAATGGGGCGCCTATCAGGCGCTGGTGCAGGGCTTCGTCCGCACCACCGGGGGCGAGGCGGACATCACCGTCGGCTGCTATCTCTACGACGTGGCGCTGAAGCAGGAACTCACCCGGCAGGGCTATGTCGTCGCGCCCCGCGACTGGCGGCGGGCCGCGCATAAATGCGCCGACGCCATCTATGCGCGCCTGTCGGGGGAAAGCCCCTTCTTCGACAGCCGCATCGCCTATATCGCGGAAAGCGGTCCCAAGGGGAACCGCACCAAGCGCCTCGCCATCATGGATTCGGACGGCGCGAACCACCGTTTCATCACCAATGGCCAGTCGATCGCGCTGACGCCGCGCTTTTCGCCCGACTACAAGTCGATCGTCTATGTGAGCTACCTGAACAACCGGGTCCGCATCTATGTCTATGACATCGGCACGGGACGGCAGCGGCTGGTGACGGAAAGCAACAATCCGACCTTCGCGCCGCGCTGGTCGCCCGACGGCCGCAACATCCTCTTTTCCATGGCGATCGCCGGCAATACGGACATCTATCGCGTTTCGGCCAGCGGCGGCGCGCCCGTGCGCCTGACCACGGCGCCGGGCATCGATGTCGGCGGCAGCTATTCGCCCGACGGCCGCCAGATCGTCTTCGAAAGCGACCGCTCCGGCAGCCAGCAGATCTATGTCATGAACGCCGACGGTTCGGGCCAGCGCCGGATCAGCCATGGCGGCGGCCGCTATGCGACGCCCGAATGGAGCCCGCGCGGCGACCTGATCGCCTTCACCAAGATTTCGGGCGACTTCAAGATCGCGGTCATGACGCCGACCGGCGACAATGAGCGCATCCTGACCAATGGCTGGCAGGATGAGCAGCCGAGCTGGTCGCCCAATGGCCGGGTGCTGCAATATTTCCGCACCACGCCGGGCCGGGAGGGCAGCAGCCAGGTGTGGCAGGTCGATCTGACCGGGGTGAATGAACGGCGGATTCCGACGCCGCTCAGCGGTTCCGATCCGGCCTGGGGGCCCTTGCTGCCCTGATATGCGCGGCCATCCCACTCAGGGCGGACTGCCCACGCTCCTGATCTGCATCATATCGGAACCGAATCGTCCCGACTGCGTAACGACTTTCAGACCATGTTGAGGAGCAACCCGATGAAACTATCCCGTCCCCTGCTGATGGCGACCGCCGTCATAGCCCTTGCCGCCTGTTCCAAGAAGCCGCCGCAGGAACTGCCGCCTGCCCCCGGCGGCGACGGTTCGGCCCAGACCGGCGGACCGGCGACGCCTTCGGGCCCGGTCAAGGGCAGCCAGGAGGATTTCGTGGCTTCCGTCTCGTCGGACCGCATCCTGTTCGACACCGACCAATATGATGTCGACGCGCAGGATCAGCAGATACTGCAGAGCCAGGCCGCCTGGCTGCAACAGAACCCCAATGTCCGCGTGACCATAGAGGGTCATGCCGACGAGCGCGGCACCCGCGACTATAATATCGCCTTGGGCGAGCGCCGCGCCAATGCGGCGAAGAACTATCTCGCGTCGCTGGGCATCGACGCCGGCCGCATCACCACCGTCAGCTATGGCAAGGAACGCCCCGCCGCCCTGGGTTCGGACGAAGCGGCCTGGGCGCAGAACCGCCGCGCGGTGACGGTCACCGTCCAATATTGATCCCGTGAAGCATTGGAGTCTCAACAGCTCCATGACCCGCCGGTCCCCAGGATCGGCGGGTGTTCTTTTCCCCGTCTGAATGGCAGCCAGTTCCCGCGCAGGAGCATGTTGCGCCCTGATCTGGTCAAACCAGCTTACGACCAGCCACCGCCGAGAGCGAGGAAGATGGCGATCTGGTCCTGCACCAACTGCACCCGCGCCGCCGCCGCCGAAGCCTCCGCATTGGCGAGCGAGCGTTGCGCGTCCAGCAGGGACAGGAAATCGCCGCGCCCGAAGCGGAACAGCTTGCCCGCCTGCGCCGCCGAAACGCCTGCGCTATCCCGCGCCCGGTCGAGCGCGGCCGTCTGCTCGGCATGGCGGCGGTAGCTTTCCAGCGCCGTTTCCGTCTGCCGCAAAGCCTCCAGCACAGTTCCGTCGAAACGGGCGAGATCGGCCTGTACCTGCGCATCGGCCTGCGCGATCCGCGCCCTGACGACAGGCCGGTTGGGGAAGCTCCAGCTCAGCAGCGGGCCCAGGCTCATGCCGAAGCTGGTGCCCGAACCGAAGCTTTTGAGCGGTCCGGCGAGCCCCAGCGACCCGCCGATGCTGACCTGCGGATAGAGGTCCGCGGTCGCCACCCCGACGCGGGCGGTGTCGGCGGCGATGCTGCGTTCCGCCTGTCGGATGTCGGGCCGCCGCCGGATCAGCGCCGCGCCGTCGCCCACGGGCATGGGTGCGTTCAGCGCCGGCAGCGTCGCGCAGCCCTCCACTTCCCTGGGATAATCCGCGGGCGATCGCCCCAGCAGCGTCGCCAGCAGATAGAGTCCGCTCTGCCGCTGTGCATCGAAGGCGGGAAGGCTCGCCTCGCTGGCGTCGACCGCCGCCTGCGCCCGGCTGACGTCGAAGGCGGTGCCGCGGCCGCCCCTGAACAGCCGCTGGGTGGCGTTGAGCGTCTCCCGCTGAAGCGCGACGACGCGCCGGTTGACGGTCAGCGAATAATTGGCGGCGCAGACCTGCGCATAGGCCCTGGCCGTGGCGGCCGCCACGCTGACCCGTACATAGTCGCGCGCCGCCACGACCGTTTCCAGGTCGGCGGTGCTCGCCTCTATCGCGCGCCTGATCCGGCCGTTGAGGTCGAGCGGATAGGAGGCGGCAAGGCCCAGATCATAGCCGACCACGCCCGGCAGGCTCTCCGCCGTGCCGGAGGGCCGGGCAAGCGTCCCGCCGCCGCTGACCGTGGTGCCGACGGTGCGCCCGGCCTCCGCCTCGCGCAGCACCGCCTCCGCCGCGGTCAGGTTCGCATCCGCCACGCGCAGGTCGGTGTTGGCGGCGAGCGCCTGTTCGACCAGCGCATCCAGCCGGGGATCGTTATAGAGCCGCCACCAATGATCGGGCAGTTCGGCATTGCTGAAGCTGGGGTCCTGCGCCGACAGGAAAGCGCCCTGCGCGGCGGGGGCGGTTGCGGCGGACTTTTCCGGCGGGCGATAGTCAGGGCCCGCGGTGGCGCAGGCGGCCAGCGCCAAGGCCAGAAAGGGCGTCCATATCTTCGCCCCACATCCGCTCCCTTCGGGTGAAGGCTGTCGGCTTCCCAAGAAAGAAAAGGGCTTCGACAAGCTCAGCCCGAACGGCGAGAAGGTGTCGGGAGCCGCGACATTATGCATGGCGGCACACCCCCGGCTTCGAGTCCTTCCGCGCCGGTTCGATCGTCACCGTGGCCGTGCGCCCGGCGATCAGCTTCACCTCCGGCGGTACCCGCGTCAGCTTCACCCGTACCGGGATGCGCTGGGCCAGGCGGACCCAGGAGAAGGTCGGCTCGACGGTCGGCAGCAGATTGCCCGAATCCGAACGGCTGCTGTCGTTGATGCCGTAGGCGATGCTGTCGACCCGCCCGTAGAGGTCCTGCGCCTCGCCCATCAGCCGCACCGTCACCGGCGCGCCGATGCAGACCAGCGGCAGCTTGGTTTCCTCGAAATAGCCTTCGATGCGCAGGCTGTCGCGGTCGACCAGCGCCATGGCCTGCTGCCCCGCAGCGACGAAATCGCCCGGATGCAGGTCGAGGTTCGTGACCACGCCGTTGACCGAGGCGACCACCCGCGTTCGCCTGAGGTTGAGGGCGGCGGCATCGCGCGCGCTCATCGCTTCGGCCAGCGCAGCCTCCGCCGTCGCGACGCGCGCGACATTCTGTTCATGCGCCTCCTTCGCCACCAGCTCGCCCAGCGCGACGTCGCGGGTCGCCTCCCGCCGCGCCTGACCGAGTGTGGCCCGGGCGCTGGCGATCTGCGCCTCCGCCTGCTCCAGCGCCAGCGCATAGCGCGGCCGGTCGATCACGAACAGCAGGTCGCCCGCCCTGACCGCCTGGTTGTCATGCACGGCGACGGAGGTGACGAGCCCGCCAATGTCCGGCGTCACCCGCACCACATCGGCGCGCACCCGCCCGTCGCGGGTCCAGGGGCTGCGCTCATAATGGTTCCACATCCATATCGCCACCAGCACGGCGGCGATGACGATGACGATGGTGGCGGCGCTCCTGATCAGGGCAGGGGGGATCAGCGTGGCGGCAAAACGGTTCATAGGCGGATTCCAAGGGTGGGAACGAGGAGGGCGAGCGCGCCCAGCACCAGCACGAAGATGCTGAGGTCGACCGCCGCGCGATAGGCGAGGAAACGATAGAGACCGAAAGCGCCGATCAGCCGGGTGACGCCCCAACTCAGGATCAGCGCCACCAGCGCGAGCAACAACAGGGTCGGCACATAGACGCCGCCCAGGGCGATTTCTCCGGTCATGCGGCCACTCTCCGATAGCCTTCGCTTTCAGGGAACAGGTTGCGGCGCAGGCTGACCAGCGCGAGTATGGCCTCCCGCCGGATCACCGCGCTGGGATTGCGCGACAGGTCGCTGATCGCATGGTCGATGTCGGTGAGCAGGGCGGGCTTCGCGGGCGCGGGCGCATCCGGGTCCAGCCCGCGATAATGCGCGCTGACGCCCGTCAGCACATCGGCCAGCGGCGCCGCTTCATCGGCGGGCAGGTCGAGCCGCAATTGCCGCAATTCGCCAATGGCGACGCCGGTCCGCAGGTCGCGCAGCGCGTCGTAGAGCGGCCGCCCGCTGTCGGACCGCACCGCCGCCAGACGCGGCGCCAACAGGGCGATGCGGTCCAGCATCCGGTTGATCCAGCCGCGCAGATCGGGCGGCGTCATCAACGTGGCGCGGTTGGCAATGTCGTTCCAGCCCGCGCGCACGGTGCGCCGGATCGCCCGCTCCACCCCCGCCGACTGCAACAGCCCGGCCATGATGATCGCGAACCAGATGCCCACCAGCTGCGCCACGGTGCCGTTGGCGTAGCTGGCAAAGGCGCTGACATAGCGATCCGACAGCAGCACCGGGCTGCCCAGCCCCAGCAGCGTCGGCAGGGCGATGCCCATCCAGCGCGGCGACGCCATCATCGTGCCGAGCAACAGCAGCATCGGGGCATAGGCGGCCGCCAGCATGGCGAAGCCGTCGAGGCGGGGCATGATCGCATAGCCATAGACCGCGCCGAGCAGCGAAGCGGCGATGGTGCCGATCATGAAGCCCTTGAGCGGCGCCAGCGGATTGTCCGACGCCGCGAACAGGGAAAGGAACACGCCCGCCAGCATCACCGCGCTGCCGCCGTCCTTCCAGCCGCTGCCGATCCACAATGCGCAGCCCACGGCCACGGTGACGAAGGCGCCGAGGGCCCCGCGCGCCGCCCCGGCATAATCCCTGTGCAGTTCGCGGTTGCGCCGCCCCTCCAGCAACTCACCGACGCGGGGGCTGACGGCTTCCCGCCTGTGCGTCACCATTTGGTCGTAAAGGTCGCGGCAGTCGCGATGCGCCGCGATCAGGGCGGCCAGCCGGGCGAACAGGCTGAGGCGCATCATGTCCGCCCACCCCATCTCCGCCCGCGCCGCAGGCTCCAGAGCGGCGCAGCGGGCGATCAGGGCATCCGCCGCCGCGGTGCGAAGGATGATGTCGTCGCCGGGGTTGACGATCCAGGCGCGGACATCCGCGATCAGTTCTTCGACCTCCCGCGGCACCTTTCCGCCGCTCGCCGCCTTCAGCATGGCCAACCGGTCCTCCACGGCCGCGCCCAGGGGCAGCAGCAGCGAAAGCTGGTCCTGCATCGCGCGCACCGTGCGCACGCGAGGCGCGAGGCGGCTGATGTCGAAGGGCAGATGCACCGACATCTGGTGCAGTTCGGTGATGTCCTGCGCCAGACGGCGACGTTCCTGCGCCAGCCCCTCCACCGGCTCCAACGCGATGGCGTCATGCGACCAGCGTTCCGCATCGCGCAGCATCGCCTCCACCCGCGCCAGCAGCAGGTTGGTGATGGAGCCGGGGAAGACGACGCCGTGGACCAGGCTGCCGCACATGATGCCGATGGTGATTTCCTGCACGCGCAGCGTCGCCACGGTGAAGATGGTCTGCGGCGTGTCGACGTCGGGGAAGACGATGAGGCAGGCGCTATAGCCCGCCAGCACGAACATATAGGATCGCGGCGTGCGGTCGAGCAGGGAGACGAAGACGCACAGGGCCAGCCAAAGCGCCATGGCGAGCGACAGCAGTTCCGGCGCATTGACCAGCGGCGGCACGATGGCGACGGAGAAGATCGCGCCGGTCAGCGTGCCGATGACGCGGAACACCGCCTTGGAAATCACCGCCCCGGCCAGCGGCTGGGCGACGATATAGCTGGTCAGGAAGGCCCAATAGGGCCGCTCCAGCCCGATGCTGAGCGCGACATAGAGCGCCAGCATCGCCGCCGCGAAGCATTTCAGGGAAAAGAGCGCGGCAGGCCAGCCGATGCGCTCTCCAAGGGCGTTCATATCAGCGCTCGCATGTCGGGCCATTCATGGCGGGCCGTCCCGTTACGACTGACCCCGCCGCTCGGCCATGCGCCGCTCCAGCAGGTTCAGCAGGTTGACAATGATCTCGATCGCGGCATCGGGCACGCCGTCGAGCAATTCGCGCCGAAGATTCTCCAGCCTGGCCTCTATCCGGCCCACCAGCTCCTGCCCCTCCGGCGTGAAGGCGACTCGATTCGACCGCCGATCATCGGGATTGGGTACGCGCTCCACAAGCCCCGCCGCCTGCAGCTGGTCCAGGGTCCGGACCAGCGAAGGCTGGGCGATGCCCAGTTCCTCCGCCAGATCCGCCTGCCGGACGTCGGGGCCCAGTCGGTCGAGATAGATGAGGCACCAGCCCGCGCTGTTCGAGACGCCGAATTCCGCCAGCGCCAGATCGGCCAGTTGCCGCCACTGGCGCGCCACCTGCGGCATTTTATGCGCGAGGGCGCGCTTCAACTCCGATCGGGACATTTTTCTTAGATAGCTAACTAATGTCCTGCGTCAAGGGATTTTCGTTTCTCTCCATCGCGGGATGGGAGCAGAAGCAGCCTTGGGCGGGTGGAGTTAAAAGGGGCCCCGATCTGCCGCGCCCGCGAGCGGTCCCCCACGTTGCGCATAGGGGAAGTTTTTGGCGCGGCACGAAAAAGGGCCGGAAACTCGCGTTTCCGGCCCTTTTTCCGCCCTGCTGGAACCCTCAGGCCCGGCGCGTCCCCGAAAAGCCCGCCGTGCCGAACGCGCCAAGCTGCATCGTCCCGGTGATGGCATCGCCATTCACCTCCGCCTCGCATTCCAGCGTCATCGGCATCGGCAGCGTCATGTTCATCTTCCAGCGCAGCTTGTTGCCGTCCACCTTGCCCTCGGCCACGTCGAGCGAACCCATCATGCCCGCGAAGGTGCCATGAAAGCCATCGCCCGAGCTGATGACCGTCAGCACGCCATTCTGGTCGCCCATCGGCGTTTTCGCGACGCAGTCATAGGCGCCATCCACTGCTGCCATAGCACTTCTCCTTTACGTAACCGTCAATCGGCCAATGTGCCCATTTCCACCGGAAGGCCGACGACGTCAAGCTGCGGTTTCACCAGTTTCGCGTCGCCCACGACCACCCAGATCAGCCGGTCGGGATTGATCGCATCCCGCGCCGCCTTGTCGAGATCGGCAGCCGTCATCGCGCGGTACACGCCCGGTAGCGTCTCATAATAATCGTCCGGCCGCCCGAGCATCCGGTTGCGCATCATCGCGCCGAGCAGGTCGGACGAGGTTTCGAAACTGCCCGGCAGCGACAGGATCTGGCTGTTGATCGTCTGGTTGCGTTCCGCCTCCGTCGTGCCCTTGGCGGTCAGGAAGTCGCTGATGTCCTTCCGCGCGGCGACGATGGACTCCCCGGTCTTATCGGTCTGGACCGGGGCATAGACCAGCAGCGGGATCGTCTCCTTGACGCCGGGCAGCGCGCTGCCCGCATAATAGGCCCAGCCCTTGGTCTCTCGCAGGTCCATGATCAGGCGGGAGGTCGAGCTGCCGCCCAGCACCTCATTGGCGGTCAGCAGCGTCACCGGATTGTCCGTGCCCGCCTTGTTGGTGAGCAGCCCGGCGAGGATCATCGACTGCGGGCTTTGCGGCTTGTCGACCAGGATGATGCGCGAAGGGCGCATCATGCGGTCCATGCGGAACAGCTTGGCGCCCTTGGCCGCCTTGGGCGCCTTCCAGTCCCCGAAGCGCTTTTCCAGCAGCGGCATCACGTCGGCCAGCGTGGTGTCGCCGGTGACGAAGATCGTCGCATTGTCGGGCCGCATCCATTTGTCGTGGAAGGCGACGAGATCGGCCCGCGTCACCGCCTTGACGCCGCTTTCCGTGCCCGATCCGGTGAAGGGAATGCCGTAGGGATGCGCCTGCCCATAGAGAAGCGGCGGCAGCAGGCGTTGCGCGATCGGCATGGGTTCGGTCTTTTCCGCCGCGATCCGGGTCAGCACCTGGCCGCGCAGGCGTTCGACCTCCGCCGGCGCGAAGGCCGGGTTGCGGATCACGTCCGCCAGCAGGCCCAGCGAGGCGTCCAGATTGGGCTTGAGCGCATAGAGGCCGACATTGGTCGCGTCCATGCCATTGCCCGCGCTGATCGAGGCGCCCAGCCGTTCCTGCTCCTCCGCGATCTGCACGGAGCTGCGCGTCGTCGTGCCTTCGTCCAGCAGCGCCGTGGTCAGGCCCGCCGTGCCCAGCTTCGCCTTGTCGTCGGCCGCATTGCCCGCATCGAAGGACACCGACACCCGCACCACCGGCACCGTTGCTCGGCGCGCGAAGACGATGGGAATGCCGTTCTTGAGCGTCGCATGCTCGACCGCCGGGAATTCCAGGTCCTTGACCGGCTCGATCCCCGGCTCAGCGATTTTTGTGGGCGGCGGCGGGGTCGCCGCGACCGGCGCGGGCTTCTTGGGATCGCGGAAATAGGCCGGATGATGGGTCGCGTTGCCTGCCAGCGCATTGTCCTCGGCCGACCGCTCGCCGGGGGCCACGGTCAGGCGGAACACCGGGCGGGACAACCATTTGCGCGCCGCTTCGCTCACCGATTGGGGCGTCGCGGCGGCGGCGGCGGCCAGATCCTTCTTATATTTGGCCGGATCGCCCGAATAGACGGCGCCCTCGGCCAGCGTCACCGCCTTGCCGCTGAAGCCGCCGACCTTCTCCAGCCCGCCGATGGTGCCCGAAAGCTGCTGCGTCGCGGCGCGCTGCACCTCGTCCGCCGTCGGCCCCTTGGCGAGATAGTCGGCCAGAAGCTGGTCGAGCCGCTTGCCCACCGCCGCCGGGTCCTGTCCCGGCTTCACGTCCACGGTGATCTCCGCGATGGAGAGCTTCTCGAAGGGCTGGATGCTGGCCTTCACGCCCACGGCGACCTTCTCGTCCCGCACGAGGATATTGTCGAGCCGCGAGGATTTGAGGCCGCCGAACACAGCCATCGCCAGGTTGAGCGGCGTCAGATCGTCCGAATTCACCCCCGGCACGATCCAGTTGCGATAGAGCCGGGTGGCGGCGACATTGTCGTGCATCACCTTCTCGACATCCTTGTCGAGCGTCGGGACGGCCGCATCCACATCCCTGGGCGCGGGACCGGCGGGGATATTGCCGAACCACTTCTCGACCTTGGCCTTCGCCGTCGGCACGTCGATGTCGCCCGCCAGCACCAGCACGGCGTTGTTCGGACCATAATGGGTCTTGAACCATGTCTGCACATCGGCAAGGCTGGCGGCGTTCAGGTCCGCCATCGAACCGATGGTGGAGTGGCGGTAGGGATGCCCCTCCGGCAGCATGGCGGCGAGCTGCGCATATTCGACCAGCCCATAGGGCTCATTCTCGCCCATGCGCTTTTCATTCTGCACGACGCCGCGCTGGGTATCGAGCTTGGTCTGGGTGACGGCGCCCAGCAGATGGCCCATGCGGTCGGATTCCAGGAACAGCGCCCGGTCCAGCGCGCCGGTCGGCACCGTCTCGAAATAATTGGTGCGGTCGAACCAGGTCGTGCCGTTCCAGTCGGTGGCGCCGATGTCCTCCAGCCGCCCGAAGAAAGGCCCGTCGGCATTTTCGGAGCCGTAGAACATCAGATGTTCGAACAGATGGGCGAAGCCGGTCTTGCCCGCCGGTTCGAAGCGCGAGCCGACATGATACCAGATGGACACGCCCACGACCGGCGCCTTGCGGTCGGTATGGACGATGACGCGCAGCCCGTTCTTCAGCGTGAACTGCTCATAGGGAATGTTCACCGCCGCGACCAGGCTGGAAAGCGGCGCGGGCGCGCTCGCCGCCTGGGACGCCGGAGCAGCCGCCGCCTGCATCATGGGCACGAACGCGAGCGAGGACAGGCCGAGCATCAGGGCCATCCGGCGGGAAATGGGGGAGAAGGTCATCGGCGCCTCATGATGGTCAGTGGATCGGCGGGCAGCATAGCGGGGCGTTTTAGCTGTGCAATACGCATGTGGGAGAGGCGCCTCATCCTCCGGCAAGGGCGAGAGGCCGCTGGACAGACGAAACCAGCGCGCTAGGTTTCCCTTCCAACCATAAACAGAGGTTTTCGCACCCGATGCGCCTTCGGTCCTTCGCCTTCGCTTCCACCTTCGCCCTTGCCCTCGCCACCCCCGGAACCGCACCCGCCGGAACCGCACCCGCCGAAACCGCGCCCGCCATCAGTGCGGAGGGCATTCGGGCCGACATCGGCTTCCTGGCCGACGACCTGCTGGAGGGGCGCGACGCGGGCACGCGCGGCTATGACATCGCCGCCCGCTATGTCGCCGCGCGGTTCGAGACACTGGGTCTGCGGCAGGCGGTTGCCGACAGCTGGTATCAGCCCGTGACGCTTGCCGTGGCGCGGCTCGACAAGGGGGCCGCCCCGTCGATGGACATCGGCGGCAGGCGCTTCGCCAATGGCGACGATGTCGCTGTCGGCGCCTTCGGCCGGGAGCCGCGGCAAAGCATCGAGGCGCAGGCGGTGTTCGTCGGCTATGGCCTGAAATCCGGGCGCGAGAAGATCGACGACTATGCCGGTCTCGACCTGCGCGGCAAGTTCGCGGTGGCGCTGTCCGGCTCGCCCGTCGGCATGCCGAGCGAGATCGGCGCGCACCTGGCCGCCGAAAAGGCGCTGGCGGCGCAGCAGGCCGGGGCCATCGGCCTCATCACCATTCCCACCACCGGCTATCTGCGCCGCACCCCCTGGGAGAAGCTGCGCGACCGGGCGCAGCATCCGACGGTGAGCTGGCTGGAAAAAGACGGCCAGCCCTATGTCCGCACTCCCGGGATCCGCGGCACCGGCACAGTGACCGGCGCCGCCGCCGACGCGCTGCTCGCCGGATCGGGCAGGAGCCTGGCCGCGATCCGTGCCGAGGCGGAGAAGAAGGGCGTCCGCCCCAAGGGCTTCGCGCTGAAGCCCGGCATCCGCATCGACCGCGCCAGCACCGTCGAGACCGCGCCCAGCCGCAATGTGCTGGCGGTGCTGCCCGGTTCCGACCCGGCACTGGCCCGGGAATATGTGCTGCTGATGGCGCATCTCGACCATCTGGGGGTCAAGGAAGACGGCAAGGGGCCGGACAGGGTCTATAATGGCGCGATGGACAATGCGTCGGGCGTGGCGACCCTGCTGGCGGTGGCCAAGGCCTTTGCGGAGAGCGGGGAGCGGCCGAAACGCTCCATCCTGTTCGCGGCGGTGACGGCGGAGGAAGACGGGCTGCTGGGGTCGCAATATCTGGCGCGGAACCCCGTCCTGCCGGCGGGGGGCAAGCTGGTCGGCGTGGTCAATCTCGACATGCCGATCCTGACCTATGATTTTCAGGACGTGATCGCCTTCGGCGCCGATCATTCGACCCTGGGGCCGATTGTCGAGAAAGCGGCGAAGGCCGAGGGCGTTTCGCTCTCGCCCGATCCCCTGCCGGCCGAAGGGCTGTTCACCCGGTCCGACCATTATCGCTTCGTGCAGGAGGGGGTGCCGGCGGTGTTCCTGATGACCGGTTTCGCCGGGCCGGGCAAAGAGGCGTTCGAACATTTCCTCAAGACCGACTATCACCAGCTTTCCGACCAGATGAGCCTGCCCTTCAACTGGGGCGCCGCGGCCAAGTTCGCCAAGGTGAACTATGCCATCGCGCGGGAGATCGCGGACGAGCCGCAGGCGCCGCTCTGGTACAAGGGGGATTTCTTCGGGGACGCCTTTGCCCCGGAGGCGCCAAAAGCGGTGAAGCGATAGGGAACATGTGTTCCCCGCCCGAGGTTTAACGCAGCGTGCTCCCGCGACCCGAAGGTCGGCCTGAGCCAATGCAGGAGTCCAGTTCTGACGGCGGGACCGGCTTCTCGCCTTCATAAGGAACACGGTGCGCCAGGACGTAAGGATATTTGCGTAGAGCCTCTTGTGTTGCTTTTATGCAACATTACATCGTGACGAGCTTCACGAAGGGGAACATGATGAACCTCGAAAAATTCACTGACCGCGCCAAAGGCTTCCTCCAGTCGGCGCAGACTGTCGCGATCCGGATGAGCCATCAGCGCATCGGCCCGGAGCATCTGCTGAAGGCGTTGCTGGAGGACCAGCAGGGCATGGCCTCCGGCCTGATCAAGGCAGCGGGCGGCGACGCCGGCGTGGCGCTGCGCGAAACCGACGCAGCGCTGGCCAAGGTGCCTGCCGTATCCGGCAGCGGCGCGCAGCAGACCCCCGGCCTGGACAATGATGCCGTGCGCGTTCTGGACAGTGCCGAACAGATCGCGACCAAGGCGGGGGACAGCTTCGTCACCGTCGAGCGGCTGTTGCTGGCCCTCACCCTCGCCACCACCACGGCGGCCGGCAAGGCTTTGGCGGCGGCTGGTGTGAAGGCGGAGGCGCTGAATGCCGCGATCAACAATCTGCGCGGGGGGCGCACCGCCGACACGGCGGGCGCGGAGGATCGCTACGACGCGCTCAAGAAATTCGCCCGCGACCTGACCGAAGCGGCGCGCGAGGGCAAGCTGGACCCCGTGATCGGCCGTGACGAGGAAATCCGGCGGACAATCCAGATCCTGGCCCGCCGCACCAAGAACAATCCCGTCCTCATCGGCGATCCCGGCGTCGGCAAGACCGCCATTGCCGAGGGGCTGGCGCTGCGCATCGCCAATGGCGACGTGCCCGATACGCTGAAGGACCGCACGCTGATGGCGCTCGACATGGGGAGCCTGATCGCGGGCGCCAAATATCGCGGCGAGTTCGAGGAGCGGCTGAAAGGCGTGCTGGACGAGGTGAAGGGCGCGGAAGGCCAGATCGTCCTCTTCATCGACGAGATGCACACGCTGATCGGCGCGGGCAAGTCCGAGGGTGCGATGGACGCGGGCAATTTGTTGAAGCCTGCCCTGGCGCGCGGCGAACTGCACTGCATCGGCGCGACCACGCTCGACGAATATCGCAAATATGTCGAGAAGGACCCGGCGTTGCAGCGGCGGTTCCAGCCTGTCTTCGTGGGCGAGCCGACGGTGGAGGACACCATCTCCATCCTGCGGGGCCTGAAGGAGAAATACGAACTCCACCATGGCGTGCGGATCACCGACGGCGCGATCGTGTCGGCGGCGACTCTCTCCAACCGCTACATCACCGACCGTTTCCTGCCGGACAAGGCCATCGACCTGATGGACGAGGCGGCTTCGCGGCTGCGCATGGAGGTGGAGAGCAAGCCGGAGGAGATCGAGACGCTCGACCGGCGGATCATCCAGCTCAAGATCGAGCGGGAGGCGCTGAAGAAGGAGACGGACAAGGCTTCGCAGGATCGCTTGGCGGCGCTGGAAGAAGACCTAGCCAATCTGGAGCAGCAGTCGGCCGAACTCACCCAGCGCTGGCAGGCGGAGAAGGACAAGATCGCAGGCGAAAGCAAGCTGAAGGAGCAGTTGGACGCTGCCCGCGTCGAACTGGACCAGGCGCAGCGCGCGGGCGACCTCGCCAAGGCGGGCGAGCTGGCCTATGGCCGCATTCCGGAGCTGGAGCGCAAGCTGGCCGAGGCCCAGAACGTCACGCAGGGCGCGATGCTGCGCGAGGAAGTGACGAGCGAGGACATCGCTTCGGTAGTCAGCCGCTGGACCGGCATCCCCGTCGACAGGATGATGGAGGGCGAGCGCGAGAAGCTGCTCGCCATGGAAGAGGAACTGGGCAAGCGCGTCATCGGCCAGGCCGATGCGGTCAAGGCCGTGTCGACCGCGGTGCGCCGTTCGCGGGCGGGTTTGCAGGACCCGAACCGGCCGCTGGGATCGTTCCTGTTCCTGGGGCCCACGGGCGTGGGCAAGACGGAGCTGACCAAGGCGCTCGCCGGATTCCTGTTCGACGACGACAGCGCGATGGTGCGCATCGACATGAGCGAGTTCATGGAGAAGCACTCGGTCGCCCGGCTGATCGGCGCGCCGCCGGGTTATGTCGGCTATGAGGAAGGCGGCGTGCTGACCGAAGCCGTGCGTCGCCGGCCCTATCAGGTCGTGCTGTTCGATGAGGTGGAGAAGGCGCATGGCGATGTGTTCAACGTGCTTCTCCAGGTGCTGGACGATGGCCGCCTGACCGATGGGCAGGGCCGGACGGTGGACTTCACCAATACGATCATCGTGCTGACGTCGAACCTGGGCAGCCAGTTCATCGCTTCGCTCACGGATGACGAGCCGGTCGAGAAGGTCGAGGATCAGGTGATGGACATCGTCCGCGCGCATTTCCGGCCGGAATTCCTGAACCGGCTGGACGAGGTGATCCTGTTCCACCGCCTGGGCGCCGCCCACATGGCGCCGATCGTGGACATCCAGGTGGCGCGGATCGGCAAGCTGCTGAAGGACCGGAAGGTGAAACTCGACCTGACCGACGGCGCACGGGCATGGCTGGGCCGGGTGGGTTATGATCCGGTCTATGGCGCAAGGCCGCTGAAGCGCGCGGTGCAGCGCTATCTGCAGGACCCGCTGGCCGACCTGATCCTGCGCGGCGAAGTGCCGGACGGCGCGACCGTGAGGGTGGATGAAGGGGATGGGGCGTTGAGGTTGAGTGTGGGCTGACCTTCGGAACGCCGGCACCGTAACGCAGTCGCTATCGGGATAGTGGTCCCGACATGAAAAAGGGCGGCTTCCGTCGGGAAGCCGCCCTCATCATTTCCAGTCTAGGCCGGTTTAGAAATCGACCTTCGCGCCGACGCGGAAGTACCGGCCGATGAACAGACGATCCGCCCAGGCGGGGTTGAACTGATAGATGGCGTAGCCCGCGTTCACATCGAGCGGCGGCCGATCGTTCAGCACGTTGAGCATGTCGGCGTACAGGGTGAATCTGTCGGCAACCTTGACCTCGGTGTGAGCATCCAGGTTGAACGTCGCCTTCACGTGGCACTGCACCGGATCGCCATTGTCGTAGACAATGAGCTGGCCGTCAGCGGCGCTCTGCGCGCAATCCTTGTAGGTGCCACCCGAGTCGGCTGCCGTCGGGGAATAGCCGGCGGTATAGCTGGCCGTCAGCGTGAAGCTGAACTTGTCGTTGAAGTCCAACGTGTTCTGCCAAGTCACGCGCCACTTCGGCGCACCCGAGCAGGACGTCCAGCCGCATGGACCCAGCGTGCCGTCAGCCCGCCAGATCGTGCCGTCGTCATTCTCCTGCTGCAACTTCATAAGGTAGGATGCGTTGGCGACGCTGCGCAGCGTAACGGTGTTGCCGATCGGCAGCTTGACGTCGGCCGACAGGTCGATGCCTTCACCCAGGAATGCGTTGGCATTGCGGAACGGAGCTTCGATGAAGCCCAGCAACGGCAGTGCGTTCGGATTCTGCGGGTCGGCCGCACCCGGGATCACGGTGATGCCCGGAATGTTCACAACACCGTTATTGGTATAATATTGCTCGTAGATTTCCGCCGATGCCGATGCCGGAACGATCAGATTCTTGATCTTGGTCCGCCAGTAATCGACCGTGAAAGTCATGTTCGACCGGGGCTGGAACACTGCGCCCAGCGTATAGGCCGTCGACTTCTCCGGCTTCAGGTTCGGGTTGCCCGCCGAAGTGAGGCCCGGCGAATAACCACCCGTGTAATAGGTGGGATTACTGGCATGCGCGGCGCAGAACGCCGCATAGGTCGGCTGCGAGCAGACGATCGTGGCAGCGGTATAGCCGGTGCCGGGCGCCTGGAACGATTCGTTGAAGTTCGGTGCACGGAAGCCCCGCGACCATGTGCCGCGCAGCTTCAGTTCCTTGATGGGCGTGAATTCGGCTTCGAACTTGGGCGAGAAGGCCTCCTGTCCAGTCGAATAATGTTCATAAGAACCAGAGGCCTTTACACGAACCGAGTCGAGGATCGGCGCTGCCACCTGATAGGAAGCCGACCAGATGTCGCGCTTGCCCTGAACTGCCACGGCGTTGATCGTATAGTAGCGCGCGTAGGGATTGGCATCGTCCGCCGGGTTAGAACTCGGGTTATTGAGCGATTCGTGGCGAAACTGTCCACCCACCGCGACGTTCAGCATTCCGCCCGGTAGTTCGAACACGTCCTTGGCCAGCGATCCCTGAATCTGGAACAGCTTCGAAGTGGACGTCTTGTGCTGTTCTGGGAACACTTGGTCGATTGCGGCTTGGCTGTTTGCCGTCGGATTAACGAAATTATAGGTTCCCTGCGCAATCGCATCCATCAGACCTTGCAGGTAGATGTAGTTGCGATTGGTGATATCCAGATTCACCTTCGATGCGGTCACGCCGAGATTATATTCCCAACCTTCACCGAAGGTACCGTGGGCGCCAAGCGCAGCACGATAAACCTTCGAATTGGTGTAGGTCTGGATACCGCGATCGGGCACGCCCAGCAGTTGGGCGACATTGCCTGACGCAGCGAACGGGTTATTCGGATTGAGAACGCCGTTGCTGGCGTTGCAACCCGAGGCGACGAGATCGCCGCTAATATTGCCGGTCGCCGGATTGGCGCCGACTACCGCCGTCCCCTGCGGGCAGACATAAGCTGGCAGGAAGATGCGGCTCACCGTCACGCGACGGCCGCCTGCAGCCGTCGAAGTAGCCCAACCACGCGGCGAACCTTCATTGAAGGTCGTCGTGTTGTAATAGTTGAACATGGCGAAAATTTCAGAGTCCCCAAGGACCTTCGTCGCACGCAGCGTGCCGCCCCGACGGGTGATCTCCGCATTATACATCTGATATTTGCCGACGACCGTGTCTTCCTGACAGACTACGCCATTGGCGGGCGCCGTCGACGTGAGCTGGTCCGGGGTCAGGGTGATCGAACCCAGGCCGTTACAGCCGTTCAGATATTGATAGCGGGCGTCGAGCGGCGTGGTGAGATTGGTCGGATCAAAGGGCCGCACCGCATTTGCCTGCGTCCCCTGGAAGCCGAGATAGCTGCCGTCATACTGGATGCCATTGCGGATCGCATTGGTAAGGCAGCCCTGCTCGGCGGTGCCGCAGATGCGGCTGAGGTCAGCCGTGTTGAACGGATAACCGCGCTGGTTCGAATAGAGCGAGTCATTATGCTGATATTCAGCGCTGACGTAGACGTTGAAGCCATCTTCGTCGATGTCGCCATAGCCGTAGCTGCCGCTGATGCGCTGCTCGCCGGCATCGCCGCGCTGCGAGATGCCCATCGAGCCGTTCAGGTGCAGGCCCTTGATCTCGCGCTTGGTGATCACGTTGACCACGCCGGCGATCGCGTCCGATCCATAGGTGGCGGAAGCGCCGTCGAGCAGCGTGTCGATATTGCCGATGATCGAGTTCGGGATGGTATTGATGTCGACGATGTTGCGTTGCGTGTCGTCGGCCAGCGGATAGACGGCAGTACGCATGCCGTCGAACAGGACGAGCGTGTAGGAATTGTTGAACCCGCGCAGCGAGGGCGCGCTCGCCCCCGTCGTGAAGCCGAAGGCCGACCAGCTAGGAGGAATGGTGCCGGCATTGTTGGCGGTCAACGTCTGAAGATATTCCGTCGCGGTGGGAATACCGCGCTTCTGGAGATCGTCGGCCGTGATCGAGACCACCGGCGACGCGGTTGCCGCCGCCGGATTGCGCGTGATGGACCCGGTAACGATGATGGTGTCTTCCGGCGCATTATCGCCTGACGCCTGAGGCGCCTGCGCAAATGCCGGTGCGGAAAACGCCAGCCCTGCAAAGGCCAACGCCTGCAATGCCGCGCTTCCGCGCAGCAGCGCATTCTTCGATGATTTGTTCACTATCCAGTCCCTTGCTCTGGAGTGATGATAGGCTGCAAGCCCACCGCCTGTTCCATTTCTTTCGACGTGTGAAGAGAGCGAAAGGAGCCCGACAGCAAACCCTCTTCACACGTGCTGCGGGATACTGTGCGCAGTCGTTTTATGGGTGTAAAGCAGGGCGGCCAGTGACAATTCGCATTTGAGCGGCACTGTAGCAATTATGCCACAATCGCTCAAAATGATCATTGAACACCTGTTTAACAACTTTGTTGCATCGCTGTGTTTGCGCGAAAAACATTCGCGCGAGGTGCGCGCAAACGAACGAATAAAATTATAGTTCCGTGAAATAATAGATCAGTTCTGCGGCATGGGTCCGGTGAGCAAAATCGGATCGATCCGGGCTTCATTCCACTTCATCCCCCAATGGAGATGCGGTCCGGTGGCCCGGCCGGTGGCGCCAATCGCACCGATGCGCTGTCCCTGAATCACATGCTGACCGGGAATCACGTCGATCCGCGATAGATGCAGGAAGGCGCTGTTCAATCCATGACCATGGTCGATCATCAGCAGATTGCCCTCCAGCGTGAACGGGCGATCCGCGGCCAGGATCACCACCCCGTCGGTCGGGGCCACCACCGGCTCGCCCGTCGCGCCCGCTATATCCACGCCGCCATGATAGGCGCCCGGCTGCCCCTGATAGATGCGCTGCGCGCCGAACAAGCCGGAGACGCGACCGATGCGCGGCCAGATGAACCGCTGGCGCCAACCCTGCGCGTCAGTCACGGTTTCGCGCGCGGCGGCGATCCGTTCAAGCTCCGGCTTGCGCAGGGCAAGGAAGGCTTCCGTGCTTTTCGTCGGACGCAGCGGCGCATCGACCCGCTCGATCCGCCAGTCGCGCGGCGCGACGGTGAGGGCGCGGTCGAGAAGCGTTCCATCGGCAAGACGTCCGATAAGCCGGGCCTGCGGCGCCGCATCGCGGTCGAAGGCGATCAGGAAACGGCCATCGGCATCGACCGGCACCAATTGCCCGTTGAAGCGCAGTTCGACCGTCCCCTTGGGCGCCGTGCCCAGCAAGGCGCCGCCCTGGACGGGCGTACCGGCCAGCACCAGTTCCACGGCAGGCGGCGCTGCCGGGGAGGTGGCCGCCACACCGGCCATCGCCAGCGCAGCGGCGGCGATCCAGCCCTTCATCTAAACCCCGGCACCTTACAGACCCCGCGCCTTCAGTTCGGCCTGGGCGGAGATTTCGGCGCTGGCATAGGGTTCCTGCCGGGCGATGCTCCAGTAGCGCAGATCCTCCAGCGGGATTTTCTGTCCGCTGACGGAGCACACCACATGGTCGCCCGCCTGCAGCACGCGGAAGCTGTAGGCCATATAGTGCAGCCGGGCCGGGCGGTCGCGGTTGGACATCAGCATGGGATCACTCGGCCTTTCCTGTGCAACGGCGTCATTGGGAAAACAGGTCCTGCTGGCCCGTCTCCTGGCCCTCGCGCGCTTTGCGCGGGGTGCGTGACGGAGTCGATATAGCCTCGGCGGCGGGCTTCTCAAGGGGCGTGCCGCCATCGATGCTCGCGCCCACCGCGCCGTCGCGGAAATGCAGGCTGACCGCGCCCGCCGCCCGCGCCTCCGCCACGGATTTCACCAGCCGGTCGCCCGCCATCACCCGCGCGAAGCCGCGTTGCAGCGGCAGGTCGGGATTGACCGACGTGAAGAGACGCGAGACGCGATCGAAAGCGGTCGCCCGGTCCTTGTAAACGCGCTCCAGATAATCCGGGCGCAGCCGCAACCGGCCGACGCGCTCGGCGGCGCGGTTGACATATTGGCGCAGCAGGGCGGGCCGCAACGCGCCGCCCGCCTGCCCCAGATGCGCCCGCGCATCGGCAACGCGATGCCGCAATCCGCTGACCAGACCATCGGACAGTTGGTCCAGCCGCTGGCGCTGGGGCGCGAGCAGCATGTCCGGCGTCGGCATCAGCCGCGCCTGCATCTCCAGCCGCTCGCGCGCCTGCGCCGCTCCTCGCCGCACGGCCCGGTCCATGCGCAAGCCCTGCTCCGTCAGCATCGCCAGCAGCTCCGCCCGCACCGGCACCGCCATTTCCGCCGCCGCCGTGGGCGTAGGCGCGCGCATGTCGGCGGCATAGTCGCAGAGCGTCGTATCCGTTTCATGCCCCACGGCGGAGATGATCGGGATCGAACATTCCGCCACGGCACGGACGACGATCTCCTCGTTGAAGCTCCACAAATCCTCGATCGAGCCGCCGCCACGCGCCACGATCACCAGATCGGGCCGAGGCACAGGGCCGCCCGGCTGCATCTCGCTGAACCCGCGCACCGCCCGCGCCACCTGCTCGGCGGCGCCCTGTCCCTGCACCAGCACCGGCCAGAGCAGCACCTGCGTCGGGCAGCGATCCTCCAGACGATGGAGAATGTCCCGGATCACCGCCCCGGTGGGCGAGGTCACGACGCCGATCACGCGAGGCATGAAGGGCAAACGCCGCTTGCGCTCCCGGTCGAACAGCCCCTCCGCCGCCAGCTTCTGTTTCAATTTCTCCAGCAGCGCCATCAGCGCGCCCTCGCCCGCCAGCTCCATCCGCTCGATCACGATCTGATATTTGGAGCGCCCCGGATAGGTGGTGAGCTTGCCGGTGGCGATCACCTCCACCCCGTCCTGCGGCGCGAAGGGCAGGCGCGCCGCCCCGCCCTTCCACATCACGCCGTCGATCACCGCATTGTCATCCTTCAGGCACAGATAGATGTGCCCCGACCCGGCCCGCTTGAAGCCGGAAATCTCTCCGCGCAGGCGGACATGGCCGAAACGGTCCTCGACCGTGCGCTTCAGCAGGGCCGACAATTCGCTCACCGACAGCGGCGGCGCGTTGTCCCCTGAGCGTTCCTCGGCTAACAGGCGCCCCGAGACATCGAAACCAGCTTCATATTCCGGGGACATGGGCGAAATGAACATCCTTCTGTTGGGCGGCGGCGGCCGCGAACATGCTCTGGCCTGGAAGCTGGCGCAATCGCCCGCTCTCAGCACCCTTTATGCCGCGCCGGGCAACCCCGGCATAGCCCAGCATGCGACATTGGTCGACCTTGATGCCACGGATCATCGCGCCGTCGTGGATTTCTGCCTGCGCCACAGCATCGGCCTGGTGGTGATCGGCCCGGAAGCACCGCTGGTCGACGGGCTGGCCGACAATCTGCGGGTCAAGGGCTATCCGGTCTTCGGTCCGGGCAAGAAGGCGGCGCAGCTTGAGGGGTCCAAGGGGTTCACCAAGGACCTGTGCAAGCGCGCGGGCATCCCGACCGCCGCCTATGAGCGCGTCACCAGCAAGGACGGCGCCATCGCCGCGCTGGACGATTTCGCGCTGCCGGTCGTGATCAAGGCGGACGGTCTGGCGGCGGGCAAGGGCGTGATCATCGCGGAAACGCGGGAAGAGGCGCTGGAGGCGCTCGATTCCATGTTCTCCGGCGCGTTCGGCGCGGCGGGCGAGGAAGTGGTGCTGGAAGAATTCATGACCGGCGAGGAAGCGAGCTTCTTCGCCCTGACCGACGGCAGCGCCATCCTGCCCTTCGGATCGGCGCAGGATCACAAGCGCGTGGGCGACGGCGACACCGGCCCCAATACCGGCGGAATGGGCGCCTACAGCCCGGCCCGCGTGCTGACCCCGGAACTGGAAGCGGAAGTGATCGAGAAGATCGTCCGCCCCACCGTCGACACGCTCGCCGCCGAAGGGACGCCCTATAGCGGCGTGCTCTATGCCGGGCTGATGCTGACCGCCGAAGGGCCGAAGCTGATCGAATATAATGCCCGCTTCGGTGATCCCGAATGCCAGGTGCTGATGATGCGCTTCGACGGCGATCTGGTGGCGCTGCTGCTTGCGGTGGCGGAGGGCAGGCTGGCCGAGCAGGGGCCGGTGCAACTGGCGGACCGCGCCGCGCTCACCATCGTCATGGCCGCGAACGGCTATCCCGGCACCCCGGAAAAGGGCGGCGCGATCACCGGCATCGACGCGGCGGAAGCCACGGGAGCGCGGGTTTTCCATGCGGGCACGGCGGACAGGGACGGCGCGATCGTCGCCCATGGCGGCCGCGTGCTGAACGTCACCGCGACCGGCGACACGGTGAAGGCGGCGCAGCAGGCGGCCTACAAGGCGGTCGACGCCATCGGCTTCCCGACCGGCTTTTACCGCCGCGATATTGGGTGGCGGGAGGTCGCGAGGGAGGAGGCCGCGCGCTGATCCCCTTGCGGCGCGCCCTCAACCATCCTTAAATAGGCCAAATTCGGACAGGGAGGGACAAGCGATGCAAGAATTTTTCATGGACTATGGCCTGTGGCTGCTGATCGCGCTGTTGGTCATCATCGGCATCGTCTTCCTGCTGTCCGGGCGCAACAGGCCGAGCGAACCTTCCGTCCCGGTGGAGGCCAAGAAGCCCACCACCCCCGTTTCCGCGCCGCCTGCTTCCGCCCCGCCCCTTTCCAAGCCGGCGGAGCCGGTCGTGCCGGAACCCGTCGCCGCTGCCCCGGCTCCGGTCGACGCTGCGGCGCCCATCGCGGTCCCGGCGTCGCCGGCGGTCACCGCAGCGTCCGGCGATGCCGACGACCTGCTGAGGTTGAAGGGTGTCGGCCCCAAGCTCAACACGCTGCTGATCGAACTGGGCGTAACGCGCTATGCCCAGATCGCCGGCTGGAGCGATGCCGACATTGCCGCCATCGATGCGAAGCTGGGCAATTTCAAGGGCCGCCCGGTGCGGGACCAGTGGATCGACCAGGCGAAATATCTCGCCGCCGGAGACGTTGCCGGTTTCGAAGCCAAATATGGCAAGATCTGAACGGTCAGGCCGGTAGGGGCGCTTTCGCCAGGGGCGGGACCGTCCCGCTCCCTTGCGGCAGGCTGCCGAACAGCAGCGGCAACAGCGTGCCGCGCGCCGTCAGGCGACATGCCAGCGCAAGCAGCAGGAGCGACAGCGCCAGCGTCGCTGCCGGGCCCACATCCGTCATGACGAGCACGCCCATGACCAGCGGGTGCCACAGGTAGAAGAACAGGCTGTCGCGCCCGATCGCATTGACCGGCGCGAAATCCAGCCGCAGGGCGGACAGCATCGGCAGCAGCGCGATCAGGCCAAGGCACATCAAAAGCCGCGCAGGCACGAAGGCCAGGACATTGTCGGCATCATAGAGGCCGGACCACCAGAGAAGGCCCAGCAGCGCGACCGCCCCGGCGATCGGCAGATAGCGTCGCGAAACCCGCCGCTCCGCCATCAGCATGCCGAAGAAGAAATAGACCAGATAGCGCAGGAAGCGGCTGTCGGGCGAAAACAGACTGTCCCCCACCGGTCCATGATGGAGGCCGAAGCCATACATGATCGCCAGGCTGATCGGCGTGCCGACCGCCAGCAGCGCCAGCGGGGAGAAGGGCAGCAGCCGCGTCAGCATGATCAGGAAGAACAATGTCGGCACATACCAGAGGTGAAAGGGCGGCCGGAACAACAGGTCGAACGGCAGGGTCCAGCGGAGCGCCGCGCCGCTCGCGATCAGGTACACCATGCCGGCAAAAAGCCAGGGCAGCAGCATTCGCCGGCCATAGCGGGACATCAGGCGCTGGATACTGTCGGTGCGGATGCGGGTGACGTTGAGCAGATAGCCGGAGATGCCGACCATCAACGGCATGCGAAAACCCGACCCGACCCACAGCGCCAGATCGTGGCCGCCGGTCAGTTCCATCACGTGCCCACCCATGACGAGCAGGATCAGCACGCCTTTCAGCAGGTCGATCGACGGATTCTTGCCCACAAAAATTGCCCCGGTGCAGGAATCGGAACGATAGCGTCACATTCTTGCCCGATCGTTAAGGCGCAGTAGGGAATTTCGGCTTTGCGCCGTAGAAAAAGACGCTACTTATATCCTTCGATGAAGACGCCGCTGCTGCAACGCCTCGACGCCTCGCCTTTTGCCAAATGGGGGCTGGCGGCCCTCATCTTCTGCCTGATCGTCGGTAGCTGGCTGGCGGTGGGCCGATACCGCGCGGCGCATGTGACGCTGCCGGACGACGGGCCCGGGCCAAGCGCCTGTTCGCTCTGGTTCGTAGGCAGTTCTTCCATGCGCCGCTGGACCAGCCTCAGCCGGGACATGGCGCCATGGAAAACGCATAACCGGGGCATCGATGATGCCACCTTTGCCGAGATCCTGCCGCGCTTCGCCAATGCGGCGCAGGACAGCAAACCGGTGGCGATCATCCTCTATGCCGGGGAGAACGACATCGCCAACGGCATTGAGGTTCGCACCGTCCTCCGCAACCTTGGGCGATTTCTGGACCTGCGCAACCGGATGATGGGTGACGTGCCGGTCGTGATATTGTCGATGAAGCCCAGTCCGGCGCGGCGGTCGATCTTCAAGAGCCAGATGCTGTTCAACGCGGCGACGCAAGGGCTGATCGAGCGCATGCCGCTGACCTATTATGCCGACATCACGACGCCGCTGCTGAAGGATGGAAAGCTGGGCGACAATTATCGGGCGGACGGCGTCCATATGAACCCGGCGGGATATGGCATCTGGGCCGGGGTGGTGCGCCAGCGACTGAACGATGTCCTGCCGGCCGAGACTGTCCGTCGCTGCGTGGCTTGATATGTGGAAGGGGGGCTGCCTCTCTGTTTTCGCCAAGCTGCCCATGCCAATGGCGGCGATTGGCCACCATCATGGTATCTCAAGCCCGGCGACGCCTCACCCGCGTCCCAATATTTCCCGTGCGCGCGGCGCCAGCCGCTCCGCTGCGGCGGCATGGATTCCTGGCGCGGCGCACAGCAAGCCGAAGGCCGTCGGCTGCGGCCGGTTGAAGGAAAAGGGATTGCTGAGCGCGTCGGTGACGATCGCCCCCGCCTCCTCCGCGATCAGCGCGGCGGCGGCGACGTCCCATTCATTGCCCCATCGCACCGTGGCGACCAGGTCGGCCTCGTCCGCCGCCACCATCGCCATGCGCAGCGCGATGCTGTTGGGCTTGTCGACGGTGACGAGATCGCGGTCATGGCGGGGCAACTGATCCGCCGGCACTCGTGAACCCGGCAGGACGGCCCGCGATCCGGCCTGCAAGGTCCGGCCGTTGCGGGTCGCCCCCGCGCCTGCCTGCGCTATCCACAGTTCGTTGCGCGCAGGCGCCGCCAATATGCCGAAGCGCACCGCGCCATGCTCCACCAGCGCCACCGATACCGCCCAGCCGGGCCGCCCGCGCAGATAATCCCGCGTCCCGTCGATCGGGTCGACCACCCAGACGCGGGGCAGGTTCAGACGGTGCACGGTGTCCGCCGTCTCCTCCGACAGCCAGCCCGCCGACGGATCGATGGCGTAGAGCCGCTCGCGCAGCATCGCGTCCAGTTCCAGATCGGCTTCGCACACCGGATGGCCGGGCACTTTCTCCCACTGGCGCACGCGCGTTTCCCCGCCCGCCCAGAGCGTCAGGGCCCGGTCAGCCGCGTCCGACACGACCGCCACCACCTCGCGCAAGGAGATGTCAGCCGCCTGCAACGGTCATCCCGTCGATACGGAGGGTCGGCACGTTCATGCCATAGCGGAAGGCGAGGTCGTTGGCCGGCACCAGCGCCCGGAACATGTCCTTCAAATTGCTGGCGATGGTGATTTCCGACACGGCCTGTCCCACGGCGCCATTTTCGATCAGGAAACCCGCAGCACCCCGGCTGTAATCCCCGGTCACGCCGTTGACGCCCATGCCGATCAGTTCGGTGACATAGAGGCCGCGCTTCACGTCCGCCATCAGTTCGCCCGGCGACAGCGTGCCCGGCTCCATATGGACATTGGTGACGCCCGCACCCGGCGCGCCGCTGCCGCCCCGGCTGGCATGGCCGGTCGGCTCCAGCCCCAATTGCCGCGCCGAAGCGCTGTCCATCAGCCAGCCGGTCAGCACGCCCCTGTCGATCAATGCGCGGCGTTCGACCGGAAGCCCCTCGCCGTCGAAGGGTCGCGAACGCAGGCCGCGCAACCGCAGCGGATCGTCGATGATCGTGATGGCCGCATCGAACAGCGCCTCGCCCAGCGATTCCAGCAGGAAGCTCGACCGCCGCGCAATGGCGGGGCCTACCATGCCGCCGATCAGATGCCCGACCAGGCTGGAACCGATGCGCGGGTCGAAGATCACCGGCATCACGCCGCTGCCCACCTTCACCGGATTGAGCCGCGCCACCGCCCGATGCCCGGCGCGGGTGCCAACCGTTTCGGCATCGTCCAGATCCTCGATATGGCGGACGCTGTGGCTGGCATGGTCGCGCTGCATGTCGGCGCCGGTCCCGGCCAGCACGCTCGCCCAGGTCGAATGGCTCGTCCCCGCATAGGCCTCGGCAAAGCCATGGCTGGTCGCCAGCGCCATCTGGCTCCGCCCGGTCGCCGCGCCGCCGCCTTCGCTGTTGGTGACGCCCGGCACGGCCCGCGCCGCTTCCTCGGCTATCATGGCGCGCTCTCTGAGCTGCGCCGGTTCCGGCTCGAACGGATCGGTCAGGTCCAGCGCGGGCAGCTTCTTCCTGAGCAGCCGGTCTTCAGGCGCAAGGCCCGCATAGGGGTCTTCCGGCGCCTGCCCCGCCATGGCGATGCAGCGGTCGACCAAGGTCGCCAATGTCGCCGGATTCATGTCCGACGCCGAAATGCTGGCGGACCGACGGCCGATGAACACGCGCAGGCCGATTTCCTCGCCTTCCGACCGCTCCACATCCTCCAACGCGCTCAGCCGCACGGATACGTTGGTCGAGGCGTTGCAGGCATAGATGGCGTCGGCCGCATCCGCCCCCGCCCGGCGCGCCGCCGTGACCAGATCCTGCGCGCGGGACTGGGCTTCTTCTAGGCTGAGCATGGACTGTGTCGATTCCTGAAAGGGGATATGCAGGGCGAAGGGGCGGCCTTACGCGCTTGGGCCATGGTCGGCAACCTGCCCTTCCGGTCGCTCATCCAGCCAGTGCCGCAGCAGATGCCAGGCGACCGCCATCGGCGGCGGCGCGATGAAGGGCGCGTCCTCTTCGCCAGCCATCGCGGCGCGAACGCCAGCCTCGTCGCACCAGAAGGCATGTTCGATCTCATTTTCATCGATCTTCAGCGCGTCGTCATCGGCCTGCGCCGTGCAGGCGATCATGAGCGAAGAGGGGAAGGGCCAGGGCTGGCTCGTCACATAGCGGACTGAGTGAGTGGCTACGCCCGCTTCCTCCTTGATCTCGCGGATGACGGCTTCCTCCAGCGTTTCGCCCGGCTCGACGAAGCCGGCCAGCGCCGAATAGCGTCCCGCCGGCCAGCTATGCTGCCGCCCCAGCAACACCCGCCCGCGATGTTCGGCCAGCATGATCACCACCGGATCGACGCGGGGGAAATGCTCGGCCCGGCACGACCCGCATTGCCGCGACCAGCCCGCCTTGACCGGCGCCGTGCGCTGCCCGCACACCGAACAGAAGCGATGCCGCGCATGCCAGGCCAGCAGGCTGCGCGCCACGCCGTAGAGGGCAACCTCATGCCCCGGCACCTCGTCCGCCAGCGCACGGCTGCGCGGCGTGGCGAAGAAGCTGTCCGGCGCATCCGCCAGCAGTTCAGCGAAGATCGGCCGCTGCTGCTCATCCACGCCCAGCAGCGCATGATGCTCGACCCAGGCATCCTCCGGCAGCGGCTCCATGACCAGATGCCCGCCCTCGACCACCGGCTCCAGCCCTTCCAGCACGACGCGGCGCGCCAGCGGCGAGGCAAAGGCCTCCGCCAGCAAAGCGGGATTGGTGCGGACATGGTCGACCCGGTCCAGCCGTCCCCCGCCAAAGGCCACGAGCCGCGAATAGGGGGCGTTAGAGCCGTGCATCGTCCATTCTCTCCTTCATCGCTGCCTCGGCGGCGCGAGCGAACAGGGTCGGCAGGCCCGCCTTCCCGATGTCCGCCACGGGCCACCACTCACCTTCGCCGGGCGGCGTCACGTTCGGCCCGACATGGGCATGGTGCACCGTCAATGCGAGGGAGAAATGGGTGAAAACATGCGCGACCGGCTCGGCCACCCGCCGCCACGACGCGGCAAGCGGCGGCGTCGCGTCGGGCGCATCGTTCCAATCCGACGAAGGCAGCGCCCGCATGCCCCCCAGCATTCCCTTGTCGGGCCGCCGCACCAGCCAGACATGTCCGTCGGGCCGCTCGATCCACCAGCCATGGCCCAGCCGGTGCGGCTTGGCCTTCTTCGCCGCCTTGACCGGGAAAGCGGCGGGATCGGCGGTGCGGAAAGCCGCGCAATCCTCCCGCAAGGGGCAAATGCCGCAGGCGGGGTTGCGCGCCGTGCAGATGGTCGCGCCCAAGTCCATCATCGCCTGCGCGAAGTCCCCGGCGCGGGCATCGGGCGTGATCGCGTCGGTCGCGGCGCGAATCTCCGGGCGCGCCACGGGCAGGGGCGTGGCGATGGCGAAGAGCCGCGCCACCACCCGCTCGACATTGGCGTCGACCACCACGGCGCGCCGCCCGAAGGCGATCGCCGCCACCGCCGCCGCCGTATAGGCGCCGACCCCGGGCAGGGCGCGCAGGCCCTCTTCGGTATCGGGAAACACCCCGCCATGGTCGTTAGCCACCGACCGGGCGCAGGCCAGCAGATTGCGGGCGCGGGCATAATAGCCGAGCCCCGCCCAGGCGGCCATGACCTCGGCATCCTGTTCCGCCGCCAAAGCCGCCACATCGGGCCAGCGCTGCGTGAATTTCGCGAAATAGGGCCCGACCGCCGCCACCGTGGTCTGCTGGAGCATCACCTCCGACAGCCAGACGCGATAGGGATCGGCGGCATTGGCCCCCGGCGGGGCGCGCCAGGGCAGTCTGCGCGCATGCACATCGTAATGAGCGAGCAGATCGGATGCTATTTTCTGGATGTTACCCTCGACGCGCATGCCGCCCCTATGCCATTAAGCGAGGCATGACGGAACGCCCCCCGACTCCCAAAATGAAAAGCCGCAAGTCGGATGCGGAAGACCGCCCGCGCATCGGCGCGCCGCGCCGGATCGCGGACCTGATGCCCGCCATCGGCGCCGCCGCCTTCCGCAAGTTCGGCTTCGTCCAGTCCAGCATCGTCACCCGCTGGGCGGAGATCGTCGGCCCGCATTATGCAGCGATCAGCGAACCCGAATCGATCCGCTTCCCCGCCGGCAAGAAGGCGGGCGGCACATTGCAGCTCACCGTCATGAGCGGCCATGCGCCGATGATCCAGCATGTGCTGCCCGACATTGTCGAACGGGTGAACCGCTTCTTCGGCTATGCCGCCGTCGCCCGGGTGGCGATGAAACAGGGGATGGTCCAGGCAAGGGAACCGGAACGCCGCCCCCCGCCGGTCAACCTCAAACCCATTCCGGTCGAGCTGGGCGATTCCCTGCGCGACATTGGCGATCCGGAACTGCGCGCGGTGCTGGAATCCCTGGCGCAAGGGCTGGCCAACAGCAGCGGTTTGCCCAAGATCAGCTAGTATCGCAGTTGAGCAGTTCAAACATGACAACCTCAGCCGTGACAGGGGCGGCGCATCACTGGACCACCGCATGACGAAAATCCGTTTGGCTTTCCTCGCCCTGCTCGCCATTTCCGCGAGCGCATCCCTGTCCGCATGGGCCGCCCCCGCCGCCGACTGGCTGGGCCGGATCGCCCTCTCTCCCATGGGCGGCCATGTGCTGGGCAATCCCGCCGCGCCGACGAAGCTGGTCGAATATGTCAGCTACACCTGCTCGCACTGCGCCCATTTCGTGGGAGAGGCCAGCGAGCCGCTTCGCGCCCGTTATGTGAAGGGCGGCACGCTGAGCGTCGAAGTGCGCAACGCGGTGCGCGACCGATATGACCTGACCGCCGCGCTGCTTGCCCGCTGCGGCGGGCCACGGCGCTTCTTCGGCAATCATGAGGCGCTGTTCGCCAATCAGGATGCCTGGATGGAAAAGCTCCAGGCCTATGAAAAGGACGCCGCCAAGCCCGCCGACCAGAAGGCCGCCCTGCGCGACATAGGGCAAAAGACCGGCCTCTACGCCCTGATGGCGAAGCGCGGCTACAAGCCCGCCCAGCTCGACGCCTGCATCAACGATCCCGCATCGATGAAGCAGGTCCTCGCCATGACGGACGAAGCCTGGAACAAGCTGCGGATCGGCGGCACGCCTGCCTTCACGCTGAACGGCACGCTGGTTCATGGATCGGACTGGACGCGGTTGCAGGCTGCATTGCCCTGATCTAAACCCTTCGACGACAACGCCCGACGATACGGAGCCCAGAACAACGTGAAAGCCCTTTCCGGACTTGCCCTGATCGCCCTCAGCCTGACCGTCGCCGCCTGCGGCAAGAAGGAAGGAGGCAGCGCCACCTCCGCCGAACCGGTCGCCGCCGTCGCCGCGCCGGCCGGCACCAAATGGTCGGAGACGATCGCCACGACGCCCGACGGCCATTTCGTCATGGGCAATCCCAATGCGAAGGTGAAGCTGGTCGAATATGGCTCCTACACCTGTTCGCACTGCCGCGACTTCGCCGCCGAATCGGCCGAGGAGATCAGGCAGATCGTCGACTCCGGCAAGATGAGCTTCGAATTCCGCAACTATGTGCGCGATCCGATCGACATTTCGACGGCGCTGCTGGCCCGTTGCGGCGGCAAGGACATCTTCTATCCGCTGTCCGACCAGTTCTTCGCCAACCAGAACGCCATGTTCGAAAAGGCGCAGGCGCTGGGCGACGATAGGTACAAGGCGCTGATGAGCGCGCCCCCGGCCCAGCGCTTCGGCCAGCTCGCCGCTGCCGTCGGCCTGGTCGACTTCGCCAAGCAGCGCGGCATATCGGAAGATCAGGCGAAGCAATGCCTGGCCGACACCGCCGCCGCCGAAAAGCTGGCCAAGGGCGTAGAGGACGCCAATCAGCAATATAAGATCGAGGGCACGCCGACCTTCATCCTGAACGGCGTGACGGTGGAGAACACCGCCGCCTGGCCCGCGCTGCGCACGAAGCTCAAGGAAGCGGGGATCTGATTGGACAAGGGGGGGCTGACATCGTCGGTCCGGCTTCCTGCTGATGGCGGGGCGGCTCCGCGCTGCCCCGATCTTGCACGATGCAGATAAAGCGCCTCAAGCTCTCCGGCTTCAAGAGCTTCGTCGACCCGACGGAGCTGCGCATCGAACCCGGCCTGACCGGCATTGTCGGGCCCAATGGCTGCGGCAAGTCGAACCTGCTGGAGGCGATCCGCTGGGTCATGGGCGAATCCAGCGCCAAGTCGATGCGCGGCGGCGGCATGGAGGATGTGATCTTCGCGGGCACCTCCACCCGCCCGCAGCGCGATTTCGCGGAAGTCTCGCTGCTCACCATCCAGGAACAGGGCGAGCTGTTCAATGCGGTGGAAGTCGGTACGGACGGGGAACTGGAAGTCACCCGCCGGATCGAGCGCGGGGCGGGCAGCGCCTATCGCGCCAATGGCCGCGACGTCCGGGCGAAGGACGTGTCGCTGATCTTCGCGGACGCCGCCACCGGCCCGCATAGCCCCGCTCTGGTCAGCCAGGGGCGCATCGCCGCCGTGATCGCCGCCCGCCCGCAGGAACGCCGCGCCATGCTGGAGGAAGCGGCGGGCATTTCCGGCCTGCACGTCCGGCGCAAGGACGCCGAACAGAAGCTGCGCGCCGCCGAAGCGAATCTGATGCGGCTGGACGAAATCCTGTCCGACATGGACGCCCGCGCCAACAGCCTGCGGCGTCAGGCCAAGGCGGCGGAGCGCTATATCCGCCTGTCGGAGCAGATCCGCATTGCCGAGGCGCGGGTGATCTTCGCCCGCTGGCGCGAGGCCGCCGCCAGCGCGGACGCCGCCCGTGCCGAAGCCAAGCAGGCCGAAAGCGCCGTCGCCGCCGCGCAGGAGGCGCAGCAGGCCGCAGCCGTCCATGCCAATGCCGCCGTCGAAACGCTTGCGCAAAGACGCGCCGCCGCCCAGGCCGCCCGCGACGCCGCGAGCGAAGCAGGCCACAAGCTCGCCGCGCTGCGCACCGAGCGCGACGGCGTGGTCCGCCGCCTCCACGACCTCGCCCAGCAGGCCGCACGGCTGGAAGAGGACAGGGAGCGGGAAGGCACGCTCGCCAACGACGCGGCCGAGGCCATTGCCCGCCTCGCTGGCGAGATCGCCGCGCTCAAGGCGCGCATCGCGCAAACCGAAGCGATGCGTCCGGATTTCGCCGGGCGCATCGCCCGCGCGGAGGATACCGCCCGCGACGCCGAACTCGATCTTGCCAAGGCGATGGCGAAGCAGGCGGGCGAGCAGGCGGAACTGCGCGTGGCAGAGGCTGCGCTGGCCGCTGCGCGCACCCGCCTCGACCGCGCCTCCCGCGAGGCGCAGCGGCTGGAAGCCGAAGCCGCCGCGCTGCCCGACCCAGCGCCGCTGGAAGGGAAAAGGGCCGAAGCGATCGCCGCCCAGCAGCAGGCCGGCACGGACCGCGACGCCGCCGAAGCCGCGATCCGCGCCGCCGAGACCAGCCGTGCCGAAGCGGCCGAGGCCCGTGCCGCCGCTGAAGCCGCCCTGTCCTCCGCCCGCGCCACCCTTGCCGCGCTCGACAGCGAAGCCGCTGCGCTCCAGCGCGCCGTCGACAGCGGCACAGGCAACCGCAGCCGCGCGCTCGACCGGCTGAAGGCGGCGCCCGGCTATGAACGCGCGCTCGCGGCGGCGCTGGGGGACGATCTGGAAGCGCCCATCGCGACCGAAGGCAAGCGGCGCTGGGCCGGCGCCGCCGCCCTCGCCGGCGACCCGCCCTTGCCCGAAGGCTGCGCCGCCCTCTCCGCCCATGTCACCGCCCCGCCCGAACTCGCCCGCCGTCTGGCGCAGGTCGCGGTCGCGGACGGCGACGAAGGCCAGGTCCTTGCGGTCGGCCAGCGTCTCGTCACCAGGGATGGACAGCTTCGCCGCTGGGACGGCTATGTCGCCATCGAGGGTGGCGCCGCCGCCGCCGAACGGCTGATCCGGCTCAACCGCCTCGAAGCCATTGCCGCCGCCCGGCCTGCCGCCGAAGCCGAGGTCGAGACGGCCCGCGCCGCGCAGGACGCCGCCTCGATGCGCGAGCGGGAGGCGGCCCAGACGCTGGCCGCCGGCCGCACCCAGCTTGCGGATGCGGACCAGCGGCTGCGCACCGCCCTGCGGGCCGCCGATGAAGCCGCCACCGCGCTCGAACGGCTGATCGGGCGCCGCGAGGCGATAGAGGAGCGGTTGAGCGAAGCCCGCAGCGACCTCACCGCAGCGCAGGCCGAGCATGACAAGGCGCAGGCCGGCCGCGCCGCCATGCCCGATGGGGAGGAAACCCGCGCCCAGGTCGCCACGCTGCAACAGGCGAGCGAGAAGGCAAGGCTCGCCGTCAGCCAGCTACAGGCCGATCAGGCGCTGGCCGATCGCGCGCTCGCCAGCGACCGCGAACGCATGGCCGCCGCCGATGCGGAGGCCAGGGGGTGGCGCACCCGTGCCGGCGAAGCGGCCAAGCGCATCGCCGCCATGGTCGAGCGGGGCGAGGGCATAGCGAAGGAACGGGCCGAGATCGCGGACCAGCCGGACGGTCTGGCCGCCGCCATCGCCATGTTGAGCGAGCAGGGCGACACATTGACGCAGGCCGCGGACGCCGCCCGCCGCGAGGAAAGCGAAGCCGAAGCCGCGCTCCGCGCCGCCGAACAGCGCGCGGCGCAGGCGGGCGAAGCGCTCGCCAACGCCCGCGAAGCCCGCGCCACCGCCGCCGCGCGTGCCGAGGCGGCGGATGAGAAGCGGGTCGAAACCAACCGCCTCTCCGGTGAACGCTTCGAGTGCCCGCCGCCGGTCCTGCCGGAGAAACTGGGTTTCGCCAGCGCCGACATCCGCATCGCCCAGAGCGAACAGGCCGAGCATGACCGGCTCGTCACCGAACGCGAGCGCATCGGCCCGGTCAACCTCGTCGCCGCGCAGGAACTGGAGGAGCTGGAGGCCACGCAGGCCAACAGCCGCGCCGAAAGCGAGGAACTGACTCAGGCGATCAACCGCCTGCGCGGCTCCATCGGCAGTTTGAACAGGGAGGGGCGGCAGCGCCTGCTCGCCGCGTTCGAGGCGGTGGACGGCCATTTCCGCCGCCTGTTCACCACCCTGTTCAACGGCGGCCAGGCGCATCTGGAACTGATCGACAGCGACGATCCGCTGGAAGCGGGGCTGGAGATCATGGCCCAGCCGCCGGGCAAGAAGCTCGCCGCCCTGACGCTTCTTTCCGGCGGCGAGCAGGCGCTGACCGCCGTCGCCCTGATCTTCGGGCTGTTCCTGACGAACCCCGCGCCGATCTGCGTCCTGGATGAAGTCGACGCGCCGCTGGACGACGCCAATGTCGAGCGTTTCTGCGACCTGCTCGACGCCATGGTGGGGCAGACCGACACGCGATACCTGATCGTCAGCCATAATGCGGTGACGATGGCGCGCATGCACCGGCTGTTCGGCGTAACGATGGTGGAACGGGGCGTCAGTCGGCTGGTTTCGGTCAATCTGGGCGGCGCGGAGGCGCTTCTGGCGGCGGAATAGCTGATCCTATTTTGGTAACCGTCATTCCCGCGGAATCGGAAATGACGGAAAAGAGAGCTACCCCCCCTCCATCCATCCACGCATCCGGCGGAAAAGTCCGCGCTCCGTGATCGGCTCCAGCATCTCGCCCGGTCCTTCCGGATCGAGCACCTCATGATCCGCCAGCCAGGCCTGCACGTCGTTCAGGTCAGGCGTCACATAGGGCCGCAAGGTCCGTCCCGGCCTGTCGCGCAGCTGTTCGATGGCCGCGATAAGCCCACGCTCGGTAATCACCGCCGCCACGCGCTCGACCGGCAGGTCAAGATGCTCCGCGACCAGATCGTCGCGAATGCCCCGGATCGCATCCTCGCGCCCCGCATTGGCGGGCAGCGCGGAATCGATCGTCACGTCGCATTCGGTGTCCAGCCGCATCGAGCGGTTGTTCATGTTGGACGACCCGACGCGCAGTACCCGATCGTCGACGATCAGTATCTTGGCATGGACATAGATCGGCTCCCCCCGCGCGGTGAAGGGATGATAGAGCCGGAACCGGTCATGGACGTCCCGAGCCTTCAGCGCCTCGAACAGCCGGGCGCGGGCCGTGTCCATCGCCTGCTGCTCCAGCCAGCCATCGGCCTGTTCCGGGTTGACGATGACGATTTCCGGCCCGTTATCCTCCGCCAGCCGCGCCGCAATCGCCTCGGCAATGCGGCGGGAGGCGAAATATTGACTCTCCGCGTAGATATACCGCCGCGCCGACGCGATCTGGTTCACATAGAGCCGCTCGATCTCGATCAGCGGCTCCTGATCCTCCATCTCCGGCGCAGAGCGGGATATGGCGATGTCGACATCCTCGAACTGCACCGGCAACGCATCGGGCCAG
This sequence comes from Sphingobium sp. 22B, assembly GCF_001580035.1. Lineage (NCBI taxonomy): Bacteria > Pseudomonadati > Pseudomonadota > Alphaproteobacteria > Sphingomonadales > Sphingobiaceae > Sphingobium > Sphingobium sp. 22B. The sequence goes on from NZ_LTAB01000006.1 coordinate 61,328, forward strand.
CAATCCTGCTCGCCCTCGACCGGCGCCAGTTCCCCGCCGCCCGCACCCGTCCACCGCGCCCGCGCATGCTGGCCCAGCGCCGCGGCCACGGGTCCCTGCAAGGCGGTCGTCGCGTCATGCCAGGGGCCATAGGGCGAGCCGTCCGGGTGCCGCCGCCATGGCTCCTCATCACGGTGATGCCGCGTGTCCCAGCGGTCGGCCGTCATGTCGATCCCGCCGCAAAAGGCGAAGCAATCGTCGATCACCACGATCTTCTGATGGTGGGAGGCGGCGGTCGGATGATGGCTGTCCAGCTTTACGGTGATGCGCGAATTGGCCATCCAGCGGACCGTGGTGAACAGGTTGGACGGACGCACCATGGACTTCATCGCCCCGACATCCCAGCGCAGCAGGAATATCTCCAGTTCCGGGGTCCGCTCCACCAGCCAGCTTATGAAATCCCCGATCACCGTGGGCGCGCCGTCGCTCGCCTCATCCTCCCGGATCAGCGTGATCGCGGCATCGAAGTCCCAGCCGATCAGCATGATCCGCTGCTTCGCCTTCATCATCGCGGCGCGGGCATGGCGGAAATAGGCATCCGCATCGATGATCACGCTGGCCTTCAGCGCCCGCGCGATCCGCCAGCAATCCTCTCCCTCGCGCGGACCGTTCATGCGCTCCCCACCACCAGACAGCCCAGGAACATCAACAGCCCCGCAAAGCGATTGGAGCGGAATTTGGCCAAGGGATCGATGCCGTCCTCCTTCAACGTCGCGACCTGCCATCCCAGATGCGCCGCCATCGGCAGCAACGCCGCCAACGCCAGACCCTGCGGCCGGACCTGCCAGATCGCGCCGCCCCACAGCGCCAGCGCGAGCGCATAGCACAGCGCCACGCCCGCCCGCACATGCCTGCCCATGGACAGGGCGCTCGACCCGATGCCGATCAGCGCGTCGTCCTCCCGATCCTGCAAGGCATAGATGGTGTCATAGCCCACCACCCAGACGATGCAGCCACCATAGAGCAACAATCCCGGCAGGGCGAGGGTTCCCGCCACCTCGCTCCACCCGACCAGCGCGGCCCAGGAAAAGACCAGCCCCAGCCAGATTTGCGGCCAGCCTGTGATCCGCTTCATGAAGGGATAGGCCGCCACCAGCGCCAGCGAGCCCAAGGCGACGATCTGCGCATAGGGATGCAGTTGGAGCAGCACCGCCAGCCCGACCAGGCAGAGGGACAGCAGCCATATCCACGCCGTCCCCAGCGACACCGCTCCACTCGCCAGCGGGCGCGACGCGGTACGCGCCACCTGCCGGTCGAGGTCGCGGTCGACGATGTCGTTGAACACGCATCCCGCCCCCCGCATGGCGATGCTGCCCAGCAACAGCCAGAGGATCAGCGGCCAGTGCGCCCACACGCCCCCCGCCAGCGCCACCGCCCAGGCCCCCGGCCAGAACAGCAGCCACCAGCCGATCGGCCTGTCGAACCGCGCCAGCAAGGCAAGCGCGCGGGGAATGTCCGGCAATCGCGCCACCAATCCGCGCGCTTCGCTGTCGGGAACGATGCTACTTGCCACTCTCACTCCGTTCGCCCTGTTTGACCGAGTCACTTGCCTCGTTCAAATGTCGAAGGGCTCACTTGCTCTTTAGAGAAGAAAAGGGCTTCGACAAGCTCAGCCCGAACGGAGTTCGAACCGAATGACCGCAACCCCCGCCTGGCCGCCGCAAAGCGCCCCGCGCCTCCATGTCGAAACCCTGCTTGGCGAGGGCGTTTCCGTGCCCGTTGACGGCAACCCGGCCCATTACCTCATCAGCGTCATGCGGGTGAAGCCGGACGACATCGTCCTGCTGTTCGACGGCCGCTCGGGCGAATGGGCGGCCCGGGCCCGCGACATCCGCCGGCGCGACCTGGTGCTGGAGGTCGTCAGCCAGACCAGGCCGCCGGAGGACGTCCCCGATTTCTGGCTCTGCTGCGCGCCGATCAGGAAGGGCCGCATCGACCTGATCGCGGAAAAGGCCTGCGAACTGGGGGTGGCGCGGCTGCAACCCGTGCTTACCCGCCGCGCCGTGGTGGACCGGCTCAATCTGGATCGCGTGCACGCCCATCTGGTGGAGGCGGCCGAACAATGCGGCCGCACCGCGCTTCCCGACCTTGGGGAGATGGTGAAGCTCGACGCGCTGCTTCGGGATTGGCGCGACGATCGCTGGCTTTTCTTCGCGGACGAGACCGGCGGCGAACCGCTGGCCGATACGCTCAAGGCCCATCCCGGCCCCGCGGCCTTCCTGATCGGCCCCGAGGGCGGCTTCGACCCCGCCGAACGCGAAGCGATCCGCGCGCACCGCCAATCCGTGGCCGTCTCGCTCGGCCCCCGCATCCTGCGCGCCGAAACCGCCGCCATCGCCGCGACGACTGCATGGATGACGATCAACGGGGACTGGCGATAAGGGTATCCCAACATCGTTTTCTTCCGCAACCGGATTGAAGCCGTCATCAACGCAGCTTATTTGAGCGCCGAACGTTGCGGCTTTGACGCGACCGGGGGAAAGATTAAGGCGGGGCATGAGCACCAGAACCGACTCAGGGGGGACCGATCCCATCATCGAGAGCCGCGACCAGTTGATCGCGGCCTTCGCCAAGGGCGCCAAGCCCAAGGATCGCTGGCGCATCGGCACGGAGCATGAGAAATTCGTCTATGCCAAGGCGGATTTCCATGCGCCCAGCTATGATGAGCGCGGCGGCATCCACACGCTGCTGATCGGCCTTACCCGCTATGGCTGGAACCCGGTGTTCGAGGGGGAGAATATCATCGCCCTCTCCGGCACCGACGGCACCATCAGCCTGGAACCGGCGGGGCAGCTCGAACTGTCGGGCGCGCCGCTGGAAAATCTGCACCAGACCTGCGCGGAGACCAGCCGGCACCTGGAACAGGTCAAATATGTCGGCGACATGCTGGGCCTGGGTTTCCTGGGCCTGGGCATGTGGCCGGACAAGACGCGCGAAGAACTGCCCATCATGCCCAAGGGCCGCTACGACATCATGCTGCGCCACATGCCGCGCGTCGGCACGATGGGCCTGGACATGATGCTGCGCACCTGCACCATCCAGACCAACCTCGACTATGGCAGCGAGGCGGACATGGTGAAGAAGTTCCGCGTCTCGCTGGCCCTGCAACCTCTGGCGACCGCCTTGTTCGCCAATTCGCCCTTCACCGAAGGCAAGCCCAACGGCTTCCTCTCCTATCGCAGCCATATCTGGTCGGACACCGACCCCGGCCGCACCGGCATGCTGCCCTTCGTGTTCGAGGACGGCTTCGGCTATGAACGCTATGCCGACTATGCGCTCGATGTGCCGATGTATTTCGTCTATCGCGACGGTCGCTATATCGACGCGGCGGGCCAGAGCTTCCGCGACTTCCTGAACGGCGAACTGCCCGCCCTGCCCGGCGAGAAGCCGACCGAGAAGGATTGGGAGGATCATCTCTCCACCGCCTTCCCGGAGGTGCGGATGAAGAGCTTCCTCGAAATGCGCGGCGCGGACGGCGGGCCGTGGAACCGCATCTGCGCGCTGCCGGCGCTGTGGGTCGGGCTGCTCTATGACGAAGGCGCGCTGGACGCCGCCTGGGATCTGGTCAAGGACTGGAGCATGGAGGAACGGCAGGTTCTGCGCGATTCCGTGCCGAAACTGGCGCTGGACGCGCCCATCGGCGGCAAGCGCAAGCTGCGCGACATCGCTGGCGAAGCGCTCGACATCGCCCGCAGCGGCCTTTCCGCCCGCGCCCGGCTCAATGCGTCGGGCGACAATGAAAGCGGCTTCCTCGCCCCGCTGGACGAGATTGTGGCGTCGGGCCGGACCCATGCCGAACGCCTCCTCGCCCGCTATCATGAGGAATGGAAGGGCGACCTCAGCCAAATCTACGCTGAAGAAAGCTTCTAGGTGGGATCGACGGGATGCTGGAGGGCGACGGCATCCCCCATTCGTCATGCTGAATTCGTTCAGCATGACGGGCCTTCGAATGCAGGAAACGAACAGCTATTCGGCAGGCTGAACCGCGCTCAAAGGCTTCCGCCCCGCTGCCCACGCAAAAAAGCGCGGCACTACACCATTGCGCGCCATCCACTCGCTATAGGCCCGATATTCCGGATCGGCGCTCAAATGCGCTTCCTCGGTCTTCGCACGCCAATAATAGACTGCGTTGGTCACGCCCAGCAGCGCGCAGTTCCGCACCGCATCGGTCAAACTCCCTGACAGGCTCAAAAAAGGCAGGGCTGAAAACCACCAGAACAGATTCTTCGACAGATAGGCCGGATGCCGCGTCCAGCGATAGGGGCCATGCGTCAGAATGCCCCGATGCGTCAGGTTGGAAAAGCGCAGCCCGAATGCCACCGTCGCCCAGGCGTAGATGGCCGTCAGCAATACCAGCCATCCGCCCAGCAGCCATTGCAGGACGCCATGCCCCCGCGTCCAGACATCCCATTCCGCCCCGCCCGCATGATAATCGAGCGGGCCGCCATTGCCCATCAGCACGAAGGGCGGATAGCAGATCAGCGCCGCCACCCACCCGGCCAGCAGCGGATTGGCCGTGCGGATATGCGAATCCAGCGGCTTGCAGGTCAGCATATAGCCGACCGTCGCCATGCAGACGTCGATCATGAACATGACCGCGATCAGGAAGCTTGCCAGAGCCACCGGATGGCTGACCGCATCCTCGATCCGCCATTCGACCACGCTGGCGAAATTGCCGGGCACGATCGACAGCATGAAAGCAAGGAAGAAGCCCTTCACCGCCCAGGCCCGGGCATGATGGGCGACCTCGGCCTTGTCCGCAGCGCCGGCGGCCCCGCCGATCACCCATTGACCGAAGGCATAGCCTGCGTCCCTGGGCTCGACCAATCGCCGGTCCAGCCAGATCACATAGGGCACCGATGCCGCCAGCAGCCAGGGCGCCGCGCCCATCAGCACATTCATGGAAAGGCGATAATCCCCGCTCCAGTACCAGCGGGCGATGCAATAGAAGACCGCTATGGCAAGCCAGGTCGCCCACAGGCCGGCGATCTTGACGATGCTGACATCCAGCACCGCCCGCCACGGCCGCGCAGGTGCGGTCCAGTCGATCCCCGTCGATGCGCGGCGATGCACCTTGTCGACCAGCAGCGACCACGACACCATCGGCAGGCCGCAGGCGACGACCGCGGCAAAACCCGCATTCGGCCCGTTCATCCCATAATGGCGCGCGACCAGCGTCCAAAGCCCCAGCCCGACCAGCCCGGCCACGCCAACACCGTGGCTGACGGCGGACTTCGGACAGGGATCGGCTTTGTCGCTCATGCCGCGGACCTAGCGGAAATTGGTAAACAACCCCCGAAGGTCGGAAGGGGGGAATGTCCGCATCTGGCCACATCCTGAACGCCCGCTTTAAAACCCGTCGGTTCAGATGCCGCCCAGCACATTGATGGTGAACGCCAATATGCCCAGGTTGAACAGGAACGCCGCGAGGCAATGGAACAGCGCCGCCTGCCGCATGCCCCGGCTGGTCACCGACACGTCGGATGTCTGGAACGTCATCCCCAAGGTGAAGGCGAAATAGAGGAAATCCCAATAGCCCGGCTCCTGCATGTCGGGAAAATCAAGCCCGCCGCTGTCGCCGCCCTTGCCATCGCCCAGATAGAAGATATGCGCATAGTGCATCGCATAGACGAGATTGGAAAACAGCCAGGCCAGCGCCAATGTCGCCAGCAGCAGCGCGACCGCCGCCTTGCTCGGCCCGCCATGCTGGCTGACTGCCACGCCGACGGCGACCAGGATCACCACCGACACGATCCCGGTCAGCAGCAGCATCAACTGCCGGTTCGCGTCGTTTTCCGCCGCCTTGCGCCGCATCGCGTCCGCATCGGAATCCAGCAGCGGCCAGACCGACAGGATGAACGCCAGCGCCGCCAGGTCGAACCCTGCCATCACCGCCTCATGCCAGCGCAGCACCAGGCCGAACGGCGCCATGCTGGCCAGCAGGGCCAGGAACATGCCATAACGCCAGGGAAATATCCGGGGCCGGTTCATGGGCGCATCAAAGGCATAATCCGCGCCCTGCACAAGACGCTTTATATCACCGCCGCGATCAGCCCCAGCGCCTGCGCTTCGTTCGCCTCCAGATACCAGTTTTCCGGCGCGCGGTTCAGCAGTTCCTCCATGGAAACCTGCGATCCCAGGATCAGGTTCGCAAAGCCCTCATTCTGGATCGCGATCGACGCCTCTATCTCATGCAGCGTCGCCTTGAGCGAGGCGATGCAGGTCGACAGCGGCCCTTCCAGATGGATGTCCCGGGTGATGATCCGCTCATGGATCATCAGCCGCGTGCCCCGCGCCAGATAGCGGTTTTCCGCCGCGAAGAAGCTCATGAAGGTCACGCCCGCCGAATAGACCGCCGTCTTGCCCAGGAAAACCAGCCGCCGGTCAGGATAGAGATCCGAATGGAAGCGTATATCCTCCCCCATCATCCGGGCGATTTCCGGGTCGCCGCCCAGGGTGGCGATCTCCACCACCACCAGCCCCTGCTGCGGCGCGGACGAAAGGCAATTGCGGAAATGCAGATACATGCCATGGTCGACATAGCCCGACAGCATGATCGCGGGAAATTCGAAATCCTTGGGGCCCAGCAATGGCGCCTGAATCGACATGAAAAACGGCTCCTTCCTTCGCCCTCGCCGGCTGCTCTACGCGCGGGCCGGCAAATGGTGCCTTTGCTCCGTCGGTTTTTAGCTGGCGCCCTGCCGGAGACGCCCCTAAAGAACAGACCATGACCAAAGGGCGGGGCGCATGATCGCGAAACTGAAAGGGCGGCTGGACAGCACGGGCCTGGACCATGCCATCATCGATGTGGGCGGCGTCGGCTATCTGGTCGGCGCCTCCTCCCGCACCCTGTCGGCGCTGGGGCCGGTGGGGGAAGCGGTGACGGTCCACACCGAAATGCTGGTGTCGGACGATGCGATCCGCCTGGTCGGCTTCGCCCGGGCGGAGGAGCGCGACTGGTTCCGCCTGCTGACCGGTGTGCAGGGCGTGGGTTCCCGTGTGGCGCTGGCCATACTTTCAGCGCTGGAACCGGCGGAACTGCACCGCGCCGTCGCGACCGGCGACAAGGCGATGATCGCCCGCGCCAACGGCGTCGGCCCCAAGCTCGCCCAGCGCATCGCCAATGAGCTGAAGGACAAGATCGGCGCCGTGCCCACGCCGGCCGGCGGAATTGGCGGCGGGTTCGCCCCGCTGCCGACCGGCGGACACAGCGCCGATGCGATCTCCGCGCTGCAGAATCTGGGCTTCAAGCCCGCCGAAGCCAGCACCGCCGTCGCGGCGGCGGAAGAGGAACTGGGCGAGGGCGCGTCGCTGGACGCGCTGGTCCGCCTGGCGCTCAGGAAAGCGGCGAAATGATGCGTCTCCCCCTCCCCACCCGTCATGCTGAACTTGCTTCAGCATCCATCAGGCCTCTCGCACCGAAGGGAGGAGACGATGAAAGAACCATGCGTCTATATCCTGGCCCGTCAGCCTTATGGCACGCTGTATATCGGGGTGACGTCGAATCTGCCCGGGCGGCTGCATCAACACCGTACGAACGGCATCCCGCGTTTCAGCGGGAGATATGCCGTCCACAGTCTCGTCCGTTTCGAAATGTGCGAAACGATGGAACAAGCTATCGACCGGGAAAAGCAGCTCAAGCGCTGGCATCGGCAGTGGAAGATCAATCTGATCGAGTCCGAAAATCCGCAGTGGATCGACCTGGCTCCGGGCCTTGGTTTATCGCCTCTCCGTCCGAACCAGCGGCACGATGGATGCTGAACCGAAGGTCAGCGCAAGCCAAACAAGTTCAGCATGACGGTTGGGGTGAGTGTCGCGCATGAGCGAGGATCGCCTGATCTCCTCCACCCGCCGGGTCGAGGATGCCGACGCCGCGCTGCGGCCCAAATCGCTTGCCGAATTCATCGGCCAGCAGGGCGCGCGGGAAAATCTGCGTATCTTCATCGAGGCCGCCCGGGGCCGCGGCGAGGCGCTGGATCATGTGCTGTTCTTCGGCCCGCCCGGCCTTGGCAAGACGACGCTGGCGCAGATCGTCGCCCGCGAGATGGGCGTAGGGTTCCGCGCCACATCCGGCCCTGTGATCGCCAAGTCGGGCGATCTGGCCGCGCTGCTCACCAATCTGGATGAGGGCGACGTCCTCTTCGTGGACGAGATCCACCGGCTCAACCCCGCGGTCGAGGAAGTGCTCTACCCCGCCATGGAGGACCGGGCGCTCGACCTGATGATCGGGGAAGGCCCCTCCGCCCGGTCTGTGCGGATCGACCTGCCGCCCTTCACCCTGGTCGGCGCGACCACGCGGCAGGGCTTGCTGACGACGCCCCTGCGCGACCGATTCGGCATTCCGGTGCGGCTGCAATTCTATACCGTCGATGAGCTGGAACTGGTGGTGCGCCGCGCGGCCCGGCTGCTGGACCTTGCCATCACTTCCGACGGCGCGGTGGAGATCGCCCGGCGTTCCCGGGGCACGCCGCGCATCGCCGGACGGCTGCTGCGGCGGGTGCGCGACTTCGCCAATGTGGCGGGCGCCCCGGCCGTGGATGCGAAGGTGGCCGATGCCGCGCTGACCCGGCTGGATGTCGACCATCTCGGCCTCGACCTGATGGACCGCCGTTACCTGACCATGATCGCTGACATCTATCGAGGCGGGCCGGTGGGAGTGGAAACGCTCGCGGCAGGCCTCTCCGAAGCGCGCGATACGATCGAGGAAGTGATCGAGCCTTATCTGATCCAGCTCGGCCTGATCGCCCGCACTGCGCGGGGACGCTGCCTCAACGGGCCGGGCTGGAAGCATCTGGGAATCAATCCGCCCTCCAATGTCCAGGATGGCTTGTTCGATTAGGATCGGCAGGTTCCTTCGACTGCCTGCAAGGCAGGCGCTCAGGACAGGCTCAGGGCGAACGGGAAGAAAAAAGCGCGCGGGCTGCGTCCGATTTAACGCAGCGCGCTCTAGAAGAAACTGCTCGAATCCACCCCCGCCAGGCTGTTGACCCCGACAAGCTGGACGCTCTGTTCGAATGCGCCGTCGCCATTGGCGTCGTAGAATATCCAGCCGTCCGTCGACCCGGCGACGAAAGCCACATGATTGACCCCGGCGGTCATATTCGCGGCAGCCAGCGCGTCGGAGAAGCTGTTGGTGGCAATGGTCCGTTCGGCATAGTCGACGGCGGGCAGGGAGCCGTTCAGGAAGTCCAGGTCGATGCGGTCGCCCTCGCTCGCCTTGAAGTCGGTGATCCGGTCATAGCTCGCCGTGTTGAGCGTCGTGTCGCCGCGGTTGAACAGGAAGACATCCGCCTCCGTCCCGCCGGTCAGCGTGTCCTTGCCCGCGCCGCCGATCAGCGTGTCGCTGCCCGCGCCGCCCTTCAGCGTATCGCCGGCCGCCCCGCCGTCCAGCAGGTCGTTGCCCGCGCCCCCGTCCAGGCTGTCCTGCCCGTCCTCGCCATAGAGCCGGTCGTCGCCGCCATTGCCGAGCAGGGTGTCGTTGCCCAGGCCGCCCCAGAGGCCGTTATTGCCGCCATTGCCCGTCATGCTGTTGGCGATGTCGTTGCCGATGCCGTCGATCGGGTCCGTGCCGGTCAGAACCAGCTTCTCGATCTCGGCCACCATTTTGTAGCTGACGGAGGCGCTCACCTGATCGGTCCCCTCGCCCGCCAGTTCGACGATCAGGTCGTCATTGGCGCTGTTGCCGTCGTCGGTCCAGCTGTCGACGATATAGCTGTCATTGCCCAGCCCACCGGCCATGTTGTCGGCGCCCGTGCCGCCATCCAGATAGTCGTCGCCCATCCCGCCGATCAGCATGTCGTTGCCGTCGCCGCCGAAGAGGGTGTCGTTATCGTCACCGCCATCCAGCGTGTCGCCGCCGCCCATGCCATAGAGAATGTCCGCGCCCGTCCCGCCCGACAGAATGTTGGCCGCGTCATTGCCGGTGATCGTGTTGGCCAGATCATTGCCCATGCCGTTGATCGCCGCCGCGCCGGTCAGCGCCAGCTTTTCGACATTGGCGGCAAGGCGATAGCTGACGGAGGCATAGACAAGATCGCTGCCGCCCCCCGCCAGTTCGATCACCTGATCGTCATTGCCGGCAAAGCCGTCGTCCGACCAGGTGTCGACATAGAAGATGTCGTTGCCTGCGCCGCCATCCATATAGTCGGCGCCCGCCCCGCCATCGATGACGTCATTGCCGGCAAGGGCGTAGATGGTGTCGTTGAGGGCAGTCGTCTGATAGGCGAGCACGGTGGTCGTCGGGCCGATCATGTTGTTGCCCGATGATCCGGTGATCGTCCTCCCGTTTTCCGCGACATCGGTGATGGCGATGGACAAAAGCTGATCATCGACGTTGCTGCCGTCGGTTGCGCGCACCGTCACCTGATAGACGCCGTCGCCATCGGCATCGAGCCGGTTCTCATAATCGGGCGGGTTGATGAAGGACAGTGCGCCGGTCACCGGATCGATGGTGAAAAGCGCGGCGTCCGCTCCCCCTGAAATGGCGAAACCGGGGACGGAGCCGTCCGCATCGGTGGCCGTCACCACGGTCACGGCGCTGGCATTTTCCGCCATGCTGATCGACGCCGAGGCGCCGCCGCCATTGGAGGTGATGACCGGCGCATTGTCGTTCAGATTGGTAATGCCGATGGCCAGGGTCTGCGAGACGCTGTTGCTGCCGTCGCTCGCGCTGACGATCACATGGTAGAGGCGGTCGCCATTGCTGTCGTCCGGCGCTTCATAGTCCGGAGCCGTCCTGAAACTCAGCGCGCCGGTCTGCGGGTCGATGGTGAACAACGCCGCGTCAGCGCCGCCGCTGATACTGTAGCTGAGCGCAGCGCCATCCGCGTCGCTGGCCTGCACGATGGCGGCAAGCAGGCTGTTTTCCGCGACGGAGAAGGCGACCGAAGCCGCCCCGCCATAAGAGGTCAGCACCGGCGCATTGTCGTTGAGATTGGCGACCGCGACTGCCAGCGCCTGGCTGTCGCTGTTGGTGCCGTCGCTGGCCTGCACCACGACATTGTAGATATTGTCGTGATCGGCGTCGGCGGCGGCTTCATAATCGGGCGCGGTCTTGAAGCGGAGGACGCCAGTTGTCGCATCGATTTCGAAGAGCGCGGCGTCCGCTCCGCCGATGATGGCGAAGCTGATCGACGGGCTGTCGGCATCGGTGGCGGTCACGCCGGTCACCACCGTCGCATTCTCGTCGACGGTGATCGCCGCGCTTGCGCCGCCGCCATTGGAGGTGATGACCGGCGCAAAACCGTCCGGCACATCGTTCACGGTCACGGAGAGCGTCTGCGTGTCAACGCCGCCATTGCCGTCATTGGCGGCAACGATCAGTTGATAGACATTATCGCGGTCGGCATCGGCCGGGCTTTCGAAATTGGGCGCTGTGAGGAAACGCAATTCGCCCGTCATCGCGTCGATCGCGAACAGCGCCGCGTCCGCGCCTCCCACGATGGAGAAGGAGACCGTCTGTCCCATGTCGGGGTCCGTCGCGGTGACGGTGGTCACGGCGGTGCCGTTCTCATCGACCGCCAGCGCCGCGCTGGAGCCGCCGCCGTTCGAGGTGATGACCGGCGGTGCGTTCAGCGCGGTGGAAGGCGTCGTCATGTCCGCGAACTGGAAAAATTCCACGTTGCGGACTGTCTTGCTGCCCTCCGGAGAGCCTGCACGCTGGTCGACCGCGACATAGCTGCCGTCGGTCTGGAGCGTGAAGACATAATCCATCCGGTTGCCCGAAAAGACGAGCGTGTCGACGTCCGCGCTGCCGTCGATCACGTCATTGCCCGCGCCGGCGAGGATCGTGTCGTTGCCTGCGCCGCCATGCATATAATCGTTGCCGCTGCCGCCATCCAACATGTCGTCGCCGGTGCCGCCATACAGCTCGTCGCTGCCTGCGCCGCCATAGAGCTGGTCGTTCCCGGCATCGCCGTTCAGCGTGTCGTTGCTGTTGGTGTCGGCATCGTCGCCATGGAGAATGTCATTGCCCGACCCGCCCGACATATTGTCGCCGCCGGCCTGGCCATAGAGGATGTCGTCATCGTCGCCGCCGGTCATCCTGTCGCTGCCGCGCCCGCCATAGAGGATGTCGTTGCCCGTGCCGCCGTCGATGGTGTCGTCGCCCGAAATGTTGTTGAAGCCCAGATCGTCGCCATAGAGCAGGTCGTCGCCCGCTCCGCCGGAAATGGTGTCGCTGCCACGCCAGCCGAAGATGATGTCGTTGCCGCCGTCGCCCTGAAGATTATCCTTGCCCGCGCCGCCGATGATGACATCATTGCCGAGGCCCGCCTGGACCAGCACGTCCTTGGCATAGTCGATCCCGCCCGCCCCATGCGCCGTCAGGTCGATGATGTCGTCGCCGTCGCCCAGCCAGAACTGCTCGATATTGTCGAAGCTGCCGAAGCCGCCTGCGATCACGCCATTATTGTAGAAGATCGCGTCGGACAGGTTGGACCCGTAGATGACGTCCGTGCCGGTGCCCCCCATCAGCAGGTCCATGGAAATCTGGATGTTGCTCGCCGTCAGTTGATAGGCGGCGCCGCTGCCGGTGAGAATCGCGGAGTTCCAGACGAGTTGCGCCAGCACCGCATCGGGGCGCACCGTATCGAGATTGGCGAGCCGGGTGAAGGCGAAGAACTGGTCCTTCTCACTCCCTGCCGTGATGGTCTGGCTTCCCACCACGTTGAAGAAATTCGCCATGCTCGCCCCCTGTCCAGCGTCCTTGTGAAAGGTCCGGAATCCTTAGCGGCAAATCGGGCGGAAGCGGTGGGGTCTTAGGGATAGCGCCTACACCTTCGGGAGTGCGCCTATGGGTGTAGGAACAACGTCTACTGCTCGCGGAAGGAGCGCCACATCGTATCGGCAAGGGGATCGATCATATATTGCAGCGCCGTCCGCCGCCGCAGCGGCACGACCACCTCCACCGGCATGCCCGGCTTCATCGCGAAATCGCCTTCCCGATATTGCCGGATCAGCGCGATCTTATCGGGGGCGATGGTCACTTCTCCCGCGAAATAGGCGATGCCCGTCTTCTCCTCGACGAAGCTGTCCGCCGATATGCGCGTCACCTTGCCCTCTATGATCGGCAGGCTGCGCCCCGGAAAGCCGGCGAAGCGTATCTCCGCCTTCTGCCCCACCGCCAGATCGTCCACATCGGCGGGGGAGAAGCGCGCCTCGATCACGACGGCGGAATCGCGCGGCACGATGTCCATCAGCGTCTGTCCCGCCGCGATCACCCCGCCCACCGTATGCACGCTGAGGCCCACCACCGTCCCGCTCACCGGCGCGCGCACCTGCGTCCGGGCGAGTTCGTCCCGCGCCGCGCTCCATTTGGGCAGCACGTCGCCCAGCAGCGCTTCGGTATCGCGCAGGTCGGAGGTCACCTTTTCCTGCAAATTCTGCTTCGCCTCCAGCGCCTTCAGCCGCGCTTCGCCCACCATATTGGCCGCACTGTCGCGCGCCGCGCTCAGGCGACCGCGCTGGCCGATCAGGTCCGCCCTGGCCCGCTCCAGCGCGCGGATGCGCGTCTTGCTGACGAAGCCCTTCTCCGCCAAGGTGCGCAGGCTCTCCAGTTCGTCGGTGATGAGCCGCTCCTGCTCGATCACGGAGGCGACCTGCTCGCGATAGCCCACGGCCTGAGACCCGGCCTGGCTCCCCTCATGCATCGCCACGCCCTGTTGCGTGCCGAGCAGCGCCGACCGCGCCGCCATCTGCGCCTGCTGCGCGCGCATCGCCGCCTGCGCATCGGCGCGGTCGTCCCCGGTCAGCGTGCGGAACTCCACCGGCGTCTCCATCCCCGCCCCGGCCTGTTCGGCGCGCAAACGGGTGCGCTGGGCGATCAGCCAGATCGCCTGAGACGCCAGCACCCGTTCCTGCGCGGCCACGGCAGGCGCGGCGAGCCGGATCAGAACTTCGCCCTGCCGGACGCGCTGCCCCTCCTTCACCAGGATCGCCGCGACGATGCCGCCGTCGCGATGCTGCACGCTCTGCCTTTGCCCGGCCACGGTCGTCCGGCCCGGCGCCAGCGCCGCCGCGTCCAGCCGGGCAAAGGCCGCCCAGCCGAGGAACAGCAGGAAAAACGCCGCCGCCACCAGCAGCCCGCCGCGCACCTCCGGCCTGGGGTCGACCGCCACCGGCGGCGGCGGGCCGGGCGGCGGCAACAGCAAGGGCCGCGTGGTCCGCATCAGCATCAGGCCGCTCCCGCCACAGGCGCGGGACGGGGACGGGTCAGCGCGCCCAGCACCTGATCGCGCGGCCCGCTCATCCGCATGCGGCCATTGTCCAGCACGAGTATGCGGTCCGCCGGTCCCAGCAGGCCGGTCCGGTGCGCCGTCACCATGATCGCCGCGCCGCGCGCCTTGGCCCTGGCCAATGCCGCGATCAGTTGCGCCTCCCCATCGGAATCGAGATGCGCATTGGGTTCGTCCAGGATCAGCACCGCCGGGTCGCGGAACAGGGCGCGGGCGAGCGCGATCCGCTGCGTCTGGCCCATGGACAGCCCCATGCCGCCCCAGCCCAGCACGGTGTCATAGCCCTGCGGCAGGCGCAGGATCATCTCATGCACGCCGCACACCTGTGCCGCCGCAATGACGTCGGCGTCTATCCGCGCGTCGGCGTCCGGATCGGCAAAGCGGGCGATATTGTCGCGGATCGACCCGGCGAAAAGGGAAAGTTGCTGCGGCATATAGCCGACATGCACCGCCAGCGCATCGCCGTCCCATTGCGACCGTTCCGCCCCGTCGATGCGGATTTCGCCCCGGTCGCAGGCGATGGCGCCCGCCACCAGCCGCGCCAGCGTGGACTTGCCCGCGCCGCTCGCGCCGATCACCGCCACCATCTCCCCCGGTCCGACCGTGAAGGAGAGGTTGTTGAGGATCAGCCGTTGGGAATGCGGATCCTCGATGGTCACGCGCTCCACATCCACCCGGCCTTTCGGGCGAGGCAGGCTGGTCTGGGGCATGTCGTCCGCCGCGCCGTGGAGCCAGGCCATGACCTCCCCATGGGAGGCCCGCGCCGCGACGAAGCTGCGCCAGCTTCCCACAAGCTGGTCGACCGGCGCCACCGCCCGCCCCAGCAGGAAGGAGGAGGCGAAGATCGCGCCGCCGGAAATCTGCCCGTCTATCGCCAGCAACGCCCCCAGTCCCAGCGCGCCGGATTGCAGCATGTTGCGCAGGAAGCGGCTCACCGCCATGCGGCTGCCGGCGGCGAAGCTGGCCTCCGCCTGCCAGCCGAGCATGTCCTCCCGCTCCGCAAGGTGCCGTCGGACCATCGCGCCCTGCATGCCCAGCGCCCGCACCGCTTCGGCGCCCTGCATCGTCTGTTCCTGGCTGCTGTAGGACAGGTTCGCGGCGGCATTGGCCTGCAAAAGGGGCCGGCGCGTCGCCCGGTCGCTGGCCCAGGCTATGGCGACCAGCGTCAGGCTGCCTGCCAGCGCCGTCAGCCCGATCAGCGGGTGGATCAGCGCGCAGACGAGGATGTAGATCGGCGTCCACGGCGCGTCGAACAGCGCGAACATGGCCGGACCGGTCAGCGTCTGGCGGAGTTGGTCGCATTCGCGGATCGGCTGGCGGCTCCTGCGCACGATCCCCTCCCCCGCCTGCTGGCGCAGCGTGGCGGCGATCAGCGTCCGCGCCAGCCGCCGGTCCAGCCCGATGCTCGCCCGCACCAATATGCGCGAGCGGATATATTCCAGCAGGGAGAGGGTGGCATAGGCCAGCAGCAGCGCCACCGTCAGGAAGGCGAGCGTGGTCCCGCCCCGCGTCGGCACGACCCGGTCATAGATTTGCAGCATGTAGAGCGTCGGCGCGAGGAACAGCAGATTGGCGAGCGCACTGAACAGCGCCGCCCAGAGGAAATGCCGCTTCACCACGCCCATCATGGCCGCAACGCTTCGTAGATGGCGCAGACCTTGGCGCAATGCGCGGCTTCGCTGAAGCGGGCGCGGGCATCGGCACGGGCGCGCAGGGCCATGGCGCGGACGTCGCCCGGATCGGCGCAGGCCCGGGCCAGCGCCCCGGCGTCGTCCGGCTCGACCAGCAGGCCGATGCCGCCCTCCAGCGCCTCGACATTGCCGCCGGACCGGGCGGCGACGATGGGCGTGCCGACCAGCATCGCCTCCACCAATGTCCGCCCGAACGGCTCGCCCACGGCGGGCACGACCAGCCGGTCGCAGGCGGCGATCCAGAAGGGGCCGGGCGTGCGATAGCCCATTAGCTTCACCCGATCCTCCACGCCCTTTTCCACGATCCGCCTGCGCAGGGCGATGTCCATGGCGGGCACGCGCGCCTCCCCGAACATCAGGCCCATAACCGGCCCTCCCATCCCGTCCGTCAGCCGGGCGATCATGTCGACGAACAGCAGGGGCCGCTTCCTCGGCACGAAAGCGCCGAAATAGCCCAGCAGCAACGTATCGGGCGATACGCCCAGTTCGCGGATCAGCGCCTCCCGCGCTCTGGTGCGGTCCACCTCCAGCGTCGTGTCGAAGGGACTGTGGATCACCGAGGCCCGGCTTCGCGCCGACCAGATGCCGGCGGGCGGCAAAGCGAAGGACGAAACCGCCAGCACCCGATGCGCCAGCGCGGGCGCGAGCAGGCGCAGGCCCAGCGCGCCGGGATCGCCGCGATGGTGCCAGATCAGCTTCGCCCCGGCCAGCCGCGCCGGCAACGCCCAGTTGGCGCTGCTCCGCCCGTCATTGACATGGACGATGTCGACCCGGTTGCGCCGCAGGAACCGGGTACGCGTCAAAACGCCGCCCAGCGTCCGTCCGAATTTCCGCAGGGTGAAGGCCTCGCCCGGCACGAAGAGCCCGTGGGCGGCGGGGTCGTCCATCTGCTCATGCCCGGCGAAGAAATTGGCGATCATGCCGCCGGGCACCTCCGTCACCACCAGCGGACGGTAGAGCGCCGGGTCGAGATGCCCGATCAGCCCCCGCACCGAAATATGGCTGCCGCCGATGCTGTCCCCGGAAAAGGGGAAGCAGACGCGCAGGCGCTCGTCCGGCGCGGCATCCGCAAGCGTCAGGCGGGGCAAGGGCGCATTCATGGCGTCACCCCGTCCATCAGGTCGCGCGCCCGCTGGTCCAGAAACTGGTCGAGATTGGCCAGCCCGTCTCCGTCGGCATCGGCCCATGGATCGGCCTTGCGCGGATCGGCGCCATGCTCCGCCTCCCACCGGTCGTCCATGCCGTCTCCGTCCGCGTCGGCATAGGGCGTCCCCGGTTCCGGATCGTCGATCAGGCCGGGCTGCTTCACGATATGCCCCTTGCGCTCGCGCACCTGCTTGACGATCCGCCGGTCGAACGGGTCGCGGGGAAAGGCGCCGGCGTCGCTCAGCACCGCCTTGTAGGCCGCGTCGGCCGGTTCGGCGGCGATGGTCGGCGGGCAGGGCGGCCTGTCCACCTCCGCCGCCTTCAGCAGGGGAGAGAGATGGACGAAATCCCCGTCGAAACGGTTGTCGGCCAGATAGACCTTCGCCGTCCCCTTCGACCCAATGACGTTGCGCGCCACGCCGATCGTGTCGGGCCGGGTGTTCCGCCCCGCGACGAAGCTGTTGCCGATCAGCGAGACGGGCACGCCGCCGAAGCTTTCCCATATCTCCGCAAATTCCGACTGGCCGTTATAGAGGATGTTGTTGATCACCTCCGCGCAGGAGCCGGGGGGGAAATTGAGGTCCGGATTGCGGTCGCCATTATGGGCGCAGATATTGCCGATGAAGCTTAAATGCTGCGGCCCCCTGGGATCGCTCGCCAGCAGCGCGCATTTGTCGTGCCGCGGTATCCCCTCCGCGAAGATCGAGTTGCTGATCGTGATCCAGTCATTGTCGCCATAGCCGTTGATCAGCTCGTCCCGCGCCCAGCTTGCGCTCACATGGTCGATGATGACCTGATGGCTGTTCTCTATGGTGAAACTGTCTTCCGACCCGCGATGGGCGCCGGTGCGGTCGTTGCGGACGCGGATATGGCGGATGACGATGTCGTGCGTGTTCTTGATCAGGATCGGCGTGCGCCCTTCCGCGCCGCCCGCATGGGCGATAACGATGCCGCCGCCCGGCGCCGTCTGCCCCGCTATGGAGAGATAGGGGTTGGTTATCACCGGCGGGCGCGTGGTGAAGCGGATCGTGCCGCTCACCCGGAATATGCAGACGCGCGGGCCCGTGGCTTCGATGCAGGCGCGCAGGGAGCCCGGACCGCCGTCGGCCAGCGTATCGACGGCGATGACCTGCCCGCCGCGCCCGCCCCTGGCCGCCGCGCCATAGCCGACCGCGCCGGGAAAGGCGGGTTCGCCCCTCACCGGCTGCGCCCGCGATTCGCTGCCCGCGCCCGAACAGCCCGCCATCACAATGGGCAGCAGCATGCCGATCAGCCGCCGCCTCATGATTCGTCCCCGCTGCGCAGCGCATAGCCGTAACGTCGCAGCAAGGGCGCGCACAACAGGGTGAAAAGCCGCTGCTTCCACCCCGGCATTTCGCGCTTCCACTTGTCGTCGCCCTTGATGCTGAGCGATTTCTGCATGCGATGGCGGCTGCCCGCGACCTGGTGCTGCGGCGCGAAGGGGATGAGGCCGGTAGCGGGCAGATGTGGCATTTCCCCCACCAGCGCGATGATGCGCCCGATAATGCCGCGTGGATCGTCGACAAAATCCTCATATCGCACCCGGATGCAGCGCCCCGGCCCGACCCGGCGGCACAGCATCTCCGCGGCGATGTTCACCATCGACCAGCGCAGGGCGGTGTAAAGCAGGGGCTTGGGCCGCAACTCGCGCTGAACCCCCTTCTCGACGCTGCGGCCATGCCCCTTCATCAGCGACCAGGCGACGCCGCGCCCGTCGCGCACCACATGCACGACATACAGGTCGATGCCCGGCATGGCCGCCAGCGCAAAGGCCCTGCCGGGCAGCTTCGAGGAATCGACCAGTACCGGCCGCCCCGACACCAGCGCCATGCCGCGCAGCAATTTCACGGTCCGGCGAACATGGTCCCGCCATCCCGGCAGCCGCAGCAGCCGTGCCGGGGCCAGCAGCGCCTCCGTCCGCTCCTGTGCGCGGCGGTAACGGGCCAGAAACCCATCCGGCTCGCCCTGCGTCCAGCCCGTGACGATGGCGCGCCATTGCGGACAGTCCCGCACCCGCGCTCCACAGGCGCAATATTCACCCCGGTCCCAGACATGCCGCGCCAGCGTCGTCACCTCACCCGCGCCCATGATCGCCGGATGCTCGCCCAGCGCGATGTCGAGCAGGGTCGTCCCGCTCCGCCCGTAGCCGGCCACATAGATCAGCTTGACCGGTCCCTGCCGCGCGGCACGCGGCGAAGGATCGACGGTCTGCTCCACCGTCGCCGGCGGTTCGCTGTCGCGCAGGGGCAGGATCGCATCCGTCACCAGGCTTGTCCTCGTCGCACGAGACGCCTGCCGGTCCGGCGGCGCTCGGGCTGCCGTTATCCCGTCAGTCCCAAGGCCATTTCAACGGATCACAAGGCTGATCCTCCGGCAAATTCGGATAAGGCGGGCTGGCTGGAATCGCCCGATGCCCTGCCCCGAAGGGCGTTTGCGCGGAGCGATCGCCAGGCCCAGCCTATGCCACCGTGACGACTCTCGCCAGCCCCGCCTCCCATGGTCCAGCATCCGCCGCCGCGACGGACATTTTCGCAGCGCATGAAGAAATCTGGGACAGGATCGCGCGCTGGTGCCTGATGACGGCGATCTTCCTCAGCGGTTGGGGCCTGCTGCGCGTGGGCCAGATCAATCTCACCTTTTCCGACCTCTTCTTCCTCATCAGCTTCTCCATCTCCGCGTTGCGCGGACGGCTGAGCGTCACGCCCTTCCGCTCGCTCACGCCCTTCTGGCTTGCGGGGCTGGTGATGATGCTGGGCGGGCTGTTCATCGGATCGATCATCAACGGCGATCCGCTGCGCTGGGTGAACATCGCCCTGCAATATACCGTCGCCTTCCTCTGCATCCCGATCCTGCTGATGCAGCAGGAGGAAGGCACGATCCGCAAGGCGCCGCTGATCTTCATGCTGGGCATCGCCTGTTCCGAAGCGGTCGGCATCGCCGCCAGCGCCTTTCTGACCTATCACGACACGCTGCACTGGCTGGGCGACGGCTTCATCACCGGCAATGGGCGCCTGGGGTCCATGGCGGGCCAGCCCAATCCCAACGGCGCGGTGGTCGCCTTCTCGCTGCCGATGCTGCTCTATTCGATGCGCCATCGGCTGATCGGCGGCCTTGCCGGAGTCGCCTGCCTGATCCTGCTGCTCTGGGGCCTGATGCTGAGCGCGTCCTTCACCGGATTTTCTGCCTCGCTGCTGGCGATCTTCACCACATTGCTGCTGATGGGCGTGCGCTACATCTTCCGCCTGGGGCTGGCGGTGGCGGTGGCGGCCGGGCTGTTCTTCGCCAGCGGCGCCCCGCTGCCCAAGGCTTTCCAGGAGCGCGTCGGCAATGCCGTGGAAAGCGGCGACATCAACCAGGCGGGGACATTCCTCAACAGGTCGCAGCTCATGGAGGAAGCCTGGGGCTTTGCCGAGGACTATACCGTCATCGGCATGGGCGTGGACCGCTATCGCGAACTCAGCGCCTATGACAATCCGGTGCATAACCTGTTCCTGCTGATCTGGAACGAGGGCGGGGCGATCGCCTTTTGCGGGCTGATCCTCCTGCTGGGGCTGATCGCCCTGCTGGCGGCGAACGGACTGCGCACCAGCCGCGACAAGGGCGCAATGGCGGTGGCGGTGGTGCTGGTGTTCCTGATCTACACCCTGTCCTACCCGCACATGTATTCGCGCATGTGGGTGATGCCGGTGATGGTGGCGCTGGCGACGATCTATGTCCCCCGCAAGGCAAGGCCGGAAGCGGCGCGGCTGATCTATGCGCGGCCTGTCGGGCCGCAGCCCCTGCCGGAATTATAGGCAAGGCGGGATTCAATCGGTTTTGCCCGTTGAAACGCGACATGCTCCCGCGAAGGCACTCACCCAAAGGTGAAAATCCCTGTCTCCTTCTGTCCTGCCCCCGCTTAAGCCGACCCGATCAGCAGCGTCACATTGTCCGTCCGCGGATCGCCGCCGGTCTGGCCGGGTTTTTCCACATGCAGCACGCGGTGCAGCACGTGCCGCATGCCATAGGCCTGCGTCGCCATGCTGCCGGGGAAGACGGCCAGCGTCGCGCGGTCGATCGGCAGGTCTATCCATCGCCCGCCGGCAAAGACCTGCGTCAGCATCTGCGTCCGTTCGCCGCACAGGGCGGAAAAATAGCGATAGTCGAAATGCGCGCCCTCGATCAGCTTCTGGCCCGGCGCGATGTCCCTGCTACGGTCGCGGCGCAGCAACAGGCGGTTGATGCCCTGCAACAACCGCCCAAGGACCGGCACATCGGCCAACAGGCCATAGAGGTCGGACAGGCCGCGCGGGCTGAGCACCCCCGCCGCCTGCCACCGCCTTTCATCCAGCGCGCAGCCCGCACGGCCCCAGCGCCCCATGGAATTGCGCGCCAGCGCGCCCAGCCGCTCGAAATCGCCCGCGCTTTCCTGATATTTCAGCCTTTGCACCACGACATGGAAATCCCCAGGCGGCGTCCCCTCCGGCGCGAGCGCCGCCATCAACCGCCAGCCGATGGCCCAGCACCGGTCCAGCAGCGCCTGACCGGGCGCATAATGCTCCCCACCCTGCACGAAATAGGCAGGACGCACGGTGGCATGATCCTCCCCCGCCCCACGTGACAGGGCCATTTTCCGGGCGATATAGCCATGGCGTCCGGGCTGGAAGTAGAAGAGGTCGCCCAGGCTGGCGGTGATGTCACCGCTGCCATGATAGTTGCGGGCGATGTCGACCAGCGGCGCTTCCCAAGGCATCTGCTCCGCCCTGTCCTCCAGTAGGCCGCGCCACAGCTCGGCCACGATTTCCGGACAACGCACCAGCACCGCGGCATGGCCAGCCCCGAACAGCCGGGCGAGCGATCCCGGTTCCAGTTCCTGATATGCCAGCTCCGCGATCATGGCCGGTCCCCTCGTGCGGAGCGTTCTTATCCTCGATCAACTTTCGCACAATGGCGCGGAATGGGGCGATCCGGAATAGTCAGACACGCATCAGAAATGTGTAGGCTCAGGACCCATTGCTGACGGGTTCGAGACGCCATCGATGGGTTTTCGGTCAGGACAGGACATGGGCTCCCGCCTTGATCCGAAGGGTTTAGCACCTATGCGCATCGCCGGTCCCCGATGCGCTTTTGCGCTCTTCCGCCGCAACCCGCACTATCGCTGCATTGGGACGGCCCTGACGGCGGGCGCGTCCGCGCGCCGATGCGACCGGGAGACTATCATGGCGTCTGCACAACTCACTCTGATCGATGCCACCGCGCCGGGCGGCGGCGCGGAAAAGCCGCGCGACCTGTCCTTCGAGTTGCAGCAGATGTCCGCGCGGCAGATCTGGTTCCTGCTCCACCGCCACATGAAGCTGGTGGCCAGCATCGTCATCGCCTGCGTCGTGGTGGTGCTGATCGTCCAGTTGCAACTGCCCAATCGCTATGAAGCGACGGCGACCGTGCAGGTGGAGCTCAACGATTCCACCGGTTCCAACCAGGCCGACGCGACCCGCAACCAGCAGCGCGTCGCCAATGAGGCGCGCATGTACCGGTCGCAGGCGCTGGCGGAGCAGGTGGTGCGCGACCTCAACCTCAATCGCAACCAGGCCTTCACCCATGGCGTGCAGATGACGGTGCAGCAGGCGGCCGTGCAGCTTACCAAGACCACCCGCGTGGTCAGTTCGACCGATTCCGACTTCATCGACATCACGGTCCAGTCGCGCAAGGCGGAACTGGCCGCGCGCATCGCCAACCGCTTCGTCGACAGCCTGCAGAAGATGCGCTCCCAGCGCCGCCAGACATGGCGCAACGGTCTCAGCACCGCGCTCGACAAGGAAACCAGGCGCCTCGCCCATGAAGTGGAGCTGGCCGAGCGCGCCGTTGCCGATTTCCGCCGCCAGCACCTGATGCCGATGGGCGCTGGCAGTGCGGAGGACTATCAGCAGATGAACCGCATCGCCGTGGAGGCGGCGTCCACCGCCGCGATGAGCAGCGCGATGCAGGCGCAGGCCGCCGGCGTCAGCCGCGCCGCCAGCATGCGGACGGTGGCGGGCGCGACCTCCCCCGCGCTCGACAATCTGCAGAAGCAATATGACGACCTGATCCGCCAGCGCTCCGAAATCTCCGTCCAGATGGGCGCCAACCATCCGCAGATGCAGGCGCTGTCGGCCCAGATCGCACAGGTGAGCAGGGCGCTGGTGCAGGAGCGCGCCTCCGTCGTCGCGACCCAGCAGACCCGGAACGACACCGATGCCGGGCGCGAACGGGCGATGGCGCTGGCGGAGGCGAACGCTGCCTCTGCCCGGGCCGGCCAGTTGCAGGCGAAGCTCAACGCCATGACCGGCGCCGCCTTCCGCAACAACGCCAATCTGGTCGATCTCTCCATCCTCGACCGCCGGGCGGAGGTGGCGCGGCAGGCCTATCTCACCACGGCGCAGCGCGCCCAGACGGTGCAGTCGGAATTGCAGACCACCGGCGTCAACTCGACCATGGTCTCGGCGGCGGCGGTGCCGCTCCAGCCCGTCGCGCCCGCGCCCAAGAAGATGGCGCTGGCCGCGTTCGTCGGCTCGTCCGTCCTCGCCTTCCTGATCGTGCTGGGGATCGAGATGTTCGACAACCGGCTGCGCAGCGGGGACCAGCTTCGCCGCCTCTTCGGCCTTCGCACGCTGGCGATGCTGCCGAAGCTGGAGGAATCGATCGGCACCACGATAGAGGACAATCCGGTGACCACCCAGCCGCAGTCCCTGTTCACGGAGGTGGCCCGCAACCTGGCCAGCGAGATCGGCGAACTGCCCCATCAGGGAACCAGCCAGCGGGTGCTGGTGACATCGCCGCTGCCGGGCGACGGCAAGTCCAGCGTCGCGCTGACGCTGGCGGCGGCCGCCGCGTCCATGGGCCGCCGCGCCATCGTGGTCGACCTCGACCTGCGCCGACCCGGCCCCAGCATCCTGCGTTCGATCCAGGACGGTTCCGACACGCCGGACCTGATCGAGGTGCTGACCCATGCGGGGGAAAGCCGCCGGCTGATCCCGCAGGCCGAACGCCATGTGGACCATGACGCCGCCGAAGGCGCGGCGCCCGTCGCGCTGATGCCGGTGGTGCTCAGCACCCGCGAACAGATCCGCAATCCGGCCGCCGTGGTGCAGGGCTGGCAGGTCGGCCGCCTGCTGGACGATCTGCGCGAGCGCTTCGACCTGGTGGTCATCAACGCGCCGGCCATCCTGGCGGTGCGCGATGCGCGGACTCTCTCCTCGCTGGCGGATTCGACGCTGATGGTCGTGCGCTGGGGGCATACGACGGTCGAACAGTTGCGCGCCTCGCTCCAGATGGTGAACAATCAGGTGGTCGGGGCCGTGTTCAACCAGGTCGATTATGAGGACCATGCCCGTCGCGGCTATGGCGACGCGGTCCAGTTCTACATGGGATCGGCCGCCTATTATTCCGACAGCTTCCCCATCCGCCAGAGCTGGACGGACCGCGTCCGGCACGTCTTCACGCGCAAGGCGGCATGAGCCGCCTGCCGCCTTTGCAGGAGGCGCCTTCGCCTTCTGTTCGTTTCGAAAGCGTAATAGTGGAAGAGGATGCCCTTCGTCTCAATCTACTGATCCTCGACGGAAGCCCGCTTCGCCGGGCCTGCATTGCCGTGGCGCTGGAGACGGCGGGCGTTCGGATATTGCAGCAATCCAGCCTGGACCAGCCGGAAGCCGGCGAGCCGCCCGACATCATCCTGTTCCAGACCGGGGAATCCGAACTGGAAGGCGCCGCCCTGCCGCTGCAGATCGCACAGGCGAAGCAGCTATGGCCCGCCGCGGCGATCCTGGTGATCGCGGACCATGGCAATGAAGCGCTGATGCAGGCGGCTATCGCGGCGGGGGCGCAGGCCTTGCTGCGCTCCAGCACCGGCATCGTCAGCATGCGGCGCGTGCTTTTCCTGCTGAAGGAGGGGCTGGCGGTCTATCCGGCCGCGCTTGCCGCCACCTTGCACAGGCGCCAGCCGGACACGGTCGACGGCCTGACCGAGCGGATCGCCCAGGCGGTGGACAGGTTCAAGCTGCTGACGAAGCGGCAGCGCGACGTGCTGCGCCTGCTCGCGCAGGGCGCATCCAACAAGGACATCGCCCAGCGGCTGAACATCAGCGAAAGCACGGTGAAGGTCCATGTGCGGGCGATCATGGCGGTGAACGGCGCATCCAACCGCACCCAGATCGTCGCGCATCTGTTGAAGGGCGGCGGCGAGGATTAGCGGAACGGGTGGGAAGCGGACACCCGCTTTACCCCTCTCCCTTGAGGGAGAGGGCTGCGCAGACTTGGCAGCTTGCTGCCTTAGTCGTAGCTGGGTGAGGGGGTGCGATCCAACGGATCGCGCGGGCCGCAGACCCGCTTCCTCCCTCCAAATCAACCCAGGCTCCTTCGTCGCCAAGGCTTCCTATTCTTCTCCTTCAAGGGAGAAGGAAGGTCTTGAAATAGCCACCTCCCGCCCGGCTCATCCCATGCTCGCCGCGACCGGCCGGGGCTTCGCCCGCCGCAGCCAGCTCACGTCCAGCAACACGGCCGTCACCACACCCAGCACGACATGGGCGATATTCCCGCCGATCGGTCCATAGCGGGGTACGGCATAGGCCGCGACCGCCACGAACAGCGCCGTTCCGAAGCCCGAGATCGCAAGGACCGTCCAGCTTCGGTTCATCGCCAGCATCGCTGACCGGGAAGGCGCGGCATGCAGCATCAGCATCACCGCGACCAACTGCGTCAGCAGCAGGATATAGGTTTCCGAATAGGCCACGCCCGGCCCGACCCGGATGAGCAACGGTCCCAGCAGCCAGGCCCCAGCCAACATGACGAAGCCGACCGCCGCCAACGCCATCTGCACCTGCAGCGTGGCCGCCCGGAAATTGCGGATATTGCCGTTCGCCCACATCCGCGCGACATCGGGATAGACGACCGCCTGCACCTGGGCGCCGACCTGGGTCGCGACCTTGGCGATGCGCTTGGCGAGATAATAGACCGCCGCGGCCGAACTGCCCGCCACCGCGCCCACGAACAGCGAGTCCGCTTCCGTGGTGATGACGCGCAGGGTGAGCGACAGGTTGGTCGAACAGGCGAAGCCGAAGAAGCCGGGAAAATCCTTCACCAGCCCCTTCAGCCGGGCGTGCAGCGGATTGGGTATTCCCATCTGTCTCAGGGCGCGGAAGCCCACCCAGAAGACCAGCACCGAACCCAGGGCCTGCGACACCGTCCACGCGACCATGAAGCCGATCACGCCGGCATGCGTCACCATGCAGAGGAAGGCGAGCAGGATGCGCAGCACATTGCCCGCGACCTGCGCATAGGCGAGCATCTTGAACTGGCCCGACAGGCGCAGCGCCGCGGTCGGCACGCCCGCGATGTTGAACAGGGTCGCGACCGAATAGATCGCCACCAGTTCCACATGCAGGGGTTTGAGGCCGAACAGCGGCCCGAACAGCCACGCCAGGCCAATCGCGCTGACGGCCGCCACCGCCGCTGCGCCCATATCCAGCATCAGGCCATAGCAGTAAAGCCGCTGCATCCGGCGCGGCGAGCCCCTGGATTCTTCCTCCACGGCAAAGCGGATCAGCGGCTGCCAGGATTCGAAGCGCAATATCCGTTCGACCACGCGATTATAGGACAGCACCAGCACCATGACGCCGTAGGTGGCCGGTCCCAGCGACCGGGCCGCCATCGCCACGCTGACCAGCATGATCAGCGCGTTCAGGAAATTGCCCGACAGCAAATGCCCCACCGCGACCAGCCGGCCCCGGGTTCCCTTGACCAGGAAGCCCGAAAACCGGCCGCGCAGCATCGGCAAGGCGCGTGCGGTCAGCACGCCCTTCACATCATAGGCCATGACGATCCCCCTGGAACGCGCGGCGTCGCATCGGACGCCGTCGCACGCTCCAGATTCTTCGTTGCATCATCGCGCCGGCGCGCGATGCCTCAGGAATGCGCGGATCAGGCGCGGCTTGCGACGCCCGCCATCTCCAGCACCGGCAGTTGCGCCGGATGGGGAATGGCGACGGGCAGTTCGGGTTCGACTTCCGTCACGCGCCCGCGCATGCCGTGATTGGCCGCCCAGATCGCCGCCTGGGTCCGGTTCTTGACGCGCAGCTTGCGCAGCACGGCCTTCACATGGACCTTCACCGTCGCCTCGCTGATGTCCATCCGCTTGGAGATGACCTTGTTCGGGCATCCCATGATGAGCCAGCGCAGGATTTCCAGTTCCCTGTCGGACAGGCAGGCCGCATCCACCGGGCGTTCGACTTCCAGGGCATCGGTCAGGCTGGGCCGGGATTGCAGTTCGTCCGCCAGTTGCGGTGGAAGGACGCGCTCACCCATGGCCACCAGCCGCAGCGTCGCCACCAGCCGGTCGCAGGAGATTTCCTTGACGATATAGGCCAGAGCCCCCAGCCGGAACGCCTTCAGCATGATCTGGAAATCGAATCGGTCGGATAGAAGGACAAGGTAGGAACAGGGAAAACGTTTCTGCAGAACCGACAGCGTCTCGACATCCATCGCGTCGGTTCCGTCGTCGATCAGCAACAGGGATGGTTCGGTATCTTCTTCCGGCACCTCGACTTGCTGAAGCACCGTAGCCACGTTGGGATATTGGGTTACACGGAAATCCCGTTCCATCAGGATGCGGCTAAGCCCCTCCCGAACGATCGCATTACCGCACAACAGACGCACATTAACTGGGTAAGACATTGGGTGGTCCCCTCATGATCTCTTCTACGTCCGTAAGCAGGCCCCAAACGGAATGTAGAAGACCAGTAATCAAATGCCTGTAGTGCGACCCTTTCTTTTCGTTTCAACAACTTATCAGTAACATATTTGTGCCGTGAGAGTCCCCGAATGTACAATGGAAATTTCGGGTGCGCGCGACAAGGCGTTAACACATTGTTAAGTTGCTGAATTTTTCTTACCACTTGTGCAATATGCTGCGCCAGCGGCAGTCAAACTTACCACTTTGGTGGTATCGCAAACGGTCTAGGGCCCCGTTGCCACATCGTTTCGCAAATGAAGCGATTCGCCCACGAAGTAACACATGTTAATTAATTTGTCGAACCAGAACAAAAGCTTCAGCGGCGGAACGATAGACGGTTGCGCCACGTAGCGTCGCGAGGGCGCGAATGGCCTCTATGGACCGCTCGTCGGGGCTGGCTTTCACCTGCGTCCGGAACGCCTGGAAGGCGGCGATCTTTCGTTCGATCGTCTCGCTGATGTCCACGAAAATGTTCGGAATGAAGGCGGGCGTGACGCCGGGGGCGAGCCAGTTGGTTTCCGATAGCGTCTCATAGGCCATAACGCAGCTCGGCCCGCCGGGCCCACGCGGCCGGGCATGGACCAGCGCTGCGTTGAAGACGATCTGATGATCGAGGTGGATGTCCCCGATGAAGGGGATCAGCAGCAGGTCGGGCTCGATCCGCGACAGCGCCTCCGACAGCGCCGCATTGAGTTCGCTTCGCCTGATCTGATCCAGCCCGGCCGCCGGGAAATCCAGGAACCGGGTGTCTGCCACGCCGATCATCCCGTGGGCGCGCAGGGTTTCGGAGCGTATCTGCCGCACCAGCTCTTCGTCGAACAGCGGCGGCTGGCCGCGGGTGACGACGACGACATGCACCTCCGCCCCAGCGGATGCCGCCCGCGCCATGGTGCCGCCGCATCCCAATATCTCATCGTCGGGATGGGGCGCGACGACCGCGATCCGGCGGGCGTTGAACGGCAGCGACATCGGCTAATCCCCCAAAATGGCGTGAAGCTTGGGCGGCTTGTCCGGGCCGCTCCATTGCGTGACGATAAGGGCGGTGGCCTGACCGCAGAGCACGGTGAAGCCGTCCGCCGTCCGCGCCACGACCTGTCCGGGCAGGGCCGCGTGACGCCCGCCCATGTCCGACGGCGCCGCCGCCCAGATCCGGAGGTCCGCGCCGCCCAGCCGGGTGAAGGCGCCGGGATAGGGGCGGCCCGTGGCGCGGATCAGGCGCAATATGTCGCCGGCCGGCCGCCGCCAGTCGATCAGCCCGTCCGCCGGGGTCCGGCGCGCGGCCCAGGTGGCGCAGCTTTCGTCCTGGACCATGCGTGGCATCTCCCCAGCCGCGATCCGTTCCAGCGCACGGTCGAGCATGACGGCCAGCGCCCGCATATGCTTGGCGTAGAGGGTCGCCGCCGTTTCGTCCGGCGCGACATGGAAATATTGCTGGTCGACTATGTCGCCCGTGTCCGTCCCCGCATCGATCCAGAACAGCGTTCCCGCCGTGATCGGTTCCTGCTGCAATATCGTCCAGGGAATGGCCGCGCGGCCGCGCAACCGGGGCAGGGCGGCAGGATGATAGCCGATCACCCGGTCGCGAAAGAGCGCGCGAAAGGCGGTCCCGCAAATCTGCGACCAGCCCATGACGAAGGCGATGTCCGCGCCCGCGTCCCGGATGGCGGACAGCGATTCCTCCCGGTTGATATTGTCGACATGGATGACCGGGCAGCCCCGTTCCCGCGCCGCCGGCCGCAGGTCGACATGATCCGAATGGCGCCCGGCCAGAGCGGGATCGAGCGTGACGATGGCGGCCATGTCCCATGCCGGGTGGCGGGCGATCGCTTCGAAGGCGATCCGGGTGGTTTCAACTGCCCCGATGAGGAGGGCGCGCTTCGTCGGCATGCCAGTCGATCCTTTTTTCACCCCCGACCACCACCAGCAGCGTGCGGGCGATGATCTGCGCGTCGAGGCGGGCGCTGCGGTGCCGCACATAGCGGAGGTCGAAGCGCAGCTTTTCCTCGATGGTCAGCAACGTGTTGCCGCTGACCTGCGCCAGACCCGTCAGGCCGGGCCGCACCCTGCCGCGCTCCACGCCGTCGCGGCCCATGGCGGCGATGCTGTGGGGCAGCAGCGGCCGGGGGCCTATGAAATCCATGTCCCCCCGCGCGATGTTGATCAGTTCGGGCAGCTCGTCCAGCCGGAAGCGGCGCAGGAACTGCCCAACAGCCGTGACCCGCCGGGCGTCGGGCAGCAAGGCCCCGTCGCTGTCGCGCAGGTCGCGCATGCTGCGGAACTTGATCATGGCGAAGGGCCGGCCGCCCAGGCCGCTTCGGACCTGACGGAACAGCACCGGCCGCCCCAGGCAGAGCAGCACCAGCAGGGACAGCATCAGCAGCAGGGGGGCAAGCAGCGCGAAAAGGCCGACCGCCAGCAATCCCGCCGGGCGCAGACAGGCGGTCATGCGCGCTCCGGCACCAGCAGCGCGGGCGGAGGCGCTGGCATGGGCATCGCACTGGCCGCACCGCGCAATTGCATGATGTCCAGCAGCATGGCGTTCACCTTGTCCACATCATAGATGTCGACCGCCGTCCGCCGGGCGGCGGCGGCCATGGCCGCGACACGCCGTGGATGGGCGATCATCGTTTCCATGGCGGCCGCCAGCGCGGCCCCGTCGCGGGGCGGCACGAGCAGGCCGTTGACGCCATGCCGGATCGGCTCGCGGCAGCCGGGCATGTCTGTGGTGATGACGGGCCGCCCGGTCGCCAGCGCCTCCAATATCGTGCGCGGCAGGCCCTCCCGGTAGAAGGACGGCAGCACGAACGCATGGGCGGACGCGATGAAGGGCCGCACGTCACGCGTCTCCGGCAGGAATTCGATCAGCCCCGCCGCGCGCCATTGGTCGAGATCGGCGGCGGTGTAGCCGGTCGGATTTTCCGTCTCCGGCCGGGTCAGCAGCAGGAAACGCACGTCGGGGCGCCGGGCCCGGACGATCCGTGCGGCATCGACATATTCGCCCACGCCCTTGTCGCGCATCAGGCGACCCATCATCAGGAAGGTGAAGGGCCCTTCCGGCAGCGCCTGCTCGGCAAAATGGCGCACGTCGATGCCCGAACCGGGAACCTGCATCACCCGCTGCGACGGCGAAACGATCCCGCTTTCGCGCATCAGCCGATGATCGTCGCCGTTGAAGACGAAGATGCAGCGCGCCCGGGCGACGCCGATCTGGTAGAGCCGGGACACGACGGCGCGCAGCCAGCGGCGCTCATCCGCCTCCTCGCTGAACACATAGCCAAGGCCGCTCATGATCGCGAAATAGCGCGCCCGGCTCCACAGCCGTGCCGCCAGACCGCCATAGATGATCGGCTTCTGCGTATAGGCGACCACCACATCGGGCCGCTCGGCCCGCATCAGCCGCCGGTAATGCAGCAAGGTGCGCGCATCGTGCAGCGGGTTTGTGCCCGCCCGCGCCATCGGCGTCCGGCGGAAGCGCACGCCCATCTGCGCCAGCCTTTCCAGCACCTCCGGCTCCTCGTCCGGGGCGCAGGCGACGACCTCATGCCCCTCCCCGACCATCCGGGCGATCAGCGCCCCGCGGAAATTGATCAGCGACCAGGACAGGCTGGAGAGGATCACGACTTTCACGGCGCTTATGCCCTCCGGTTTTCCATATGTTGCTGCGCAGGATTACGCCGCCGCTTCAGGTGGGCGGACAGATCCAGTTCTTGAAGACAGCTATCACAGCCCGCCCCGCAGCCCGGCGGTGCATCGGTAGATTACCCCTTTGAGGCAATCCGCCTCCCCTCCGCGCCTGCCAGCCCCTGTCGTTCGGCGCCATCGAGCCTGTGGCATAGCCCCAATGGGCGGAAGGGCGCGCCGGTCGGGTTGCGCATGGGATAAAGGATAGTGTCCGCTCGACCGATTACCGCGATGCACCCGTTCCGATAGCCTTGGCGCCACCGTCGGTTGCGGACGGCATGCAGGGTGGCGCCTCCAGGCAGCCCTCCGCCCCCGCAACCGGCGGACCATGGACTCGGAGACATCGGAATGCCGAACATCGCATCAGCCAGGCCGGACGGGCAGGACAGCGTTGCGCAAACGCCGCCCGCCGCCATGCTCCTGCGACTGGACGCAGCCGCGCGCGCCTTCGCCGCGCGGGGCGCCACGCGCTTCTGGGCGATCAGGCTGGCCGTCATCCTGGCGCTGGACGCGCTGATCATGCTGGGCAGCTTCGTGCTTTCCCGGCTGATCCTGTCCGACCTGCCCATGCCCCGGACGCTCCTGGAACCCTGGTTCATGGCCCTGTTCGTCGGCGTGAACCTCAGCGTCCTGTTCGTCGTCGGCACCTATCGGCAAAGCTGGCGCTTCCTGTCCATCGGCGACGCGCTGTCGCTGGCGGCCAGCCTGCTCGCCAGCAGTTGGCTCATATGGATGATCACCGCGGGATTGCTGGTGCCGCAGAAGATGATGCGCGGGCCCATGACCGTCTTCCTGACCGTCGACGTGCCGCTGACCGTCGCGGCGCTGCTGGCCGTGCGCGTGCTGCGGCGGCAGTTCTTCAAGCATGTCCGCTCCGCGCGGCTCCGCCGGACAGTGCAGGCGCGCCGGCGCATCCTCCTGCTCGGCGAACTGGACTGGGCGCGGGTCATGGCGGACCTTGTCCCCACCGACGCCCATTCTGGCCTGGAGATCGTCGGCGTCATCTCCTTCGACGGGCATGAGCGGCGGCTGCATGTCGGCGGACTGCCGATATTGGGCTCGCCCGAGATGCTCCCCCGGATCGTCGCGGACCTCGACCGCGCAGGCCGGCGACCGGTCAGCCTGGTGGTGCAGGAAAGCAGCGAGCGGCTCGACCGGCAGCAGATATTGCGCATCGCGGCGCTGGCGGAGCAGGAAAATCTGGTGGTCTCCCGCTTCCGCAATCCCTGGACCAGCGCCCAGCCGCTGAGCGGCGACCGAATGGCGATAGAGAAGATGCCGCTCGCGGAATTGCTGGGGCGGCCGGAAATCACGGTGCAGCACAGCTATCTGGAACGGGTGGTCACCGGCGCGCGGATCATGGTGACGGGCGCGGGCGGCACCATCGGCGGCGAGCTGGTGCGCCAGCTTGCCTATTACGCCCCGGCGGAGATCGTGCTGCTCGATCACAGCGAATATAATCTCTACGCCATAGAGATGGAGGCGCGGGAGAAATTCCCCCATGTCCGCTTCCACGCCGAACTCTGCTCGATCCGTCAGCGCCCCGCGCTCTGGCAGGTGTTCGAGCGGCGGCGGCCGGAGATCGTCTTCCATGCCGCCGCGCTGAAGCATGTGCCGATGGTGGAGGCCAATCCCTGCGCCGGGGTGCACACCAATGTGCTGGGCACCCGCAACGTCGCGGACGCGGTCTGCGAATTCGAAGCCCGCGCGATGATTCAGATTTCGACCGACAAGGCGGTAAACCCCGTTGGCCTGATGGGCGCGACCAAGCGGCTGGGCGAGCTATACTGCCAGGCGCTCGACCTGATCGGCAGTTGCGATCCGGACAGTCCGCGTTTCCTGACGGTGCGTTTCGGCAATGTGCTGGGGTCCAGCGGCTCGCTGATCCCGCTGTTCCAGCAACAGCTTGCCAGCGGCAAGCCGCTGACCGTCACCCATCCCGACATCGAACGCTTCTTCATGACGGTGCAGGAGGCGGTGCTGCTGATCCTGCAAAGCAGCGCCCGCGCGCTGGAAACGGATTCGGAACGCGGCACCATCTTCGTCCTCGACATGGGCGAGCCGGTGAAGATCGTGGAGATCGCCCGCCGCGTCATCCGCATGGCCGGGCTGCGGCCGGAAATCGACGTGCCGATCAAGTTCATCGGGCTTCGTCCCGGCGAAAAGCTGTTCGAGGAGCTGTTCGACAGCAGCGAGGACAAGATCGAAAGCGCCATTCCCGGCATTTTCGAGGCCATGCCCTCCCCCATCCCGCTGGAGATGCTGGTGGAGGGCTTCGCCCAGCTTGCCCGGTTGATCGCGGCGGGCGACGCGGATGAGCTGGTGCGGCTGACGCATGAGATGGTCGCGGCCTCCGCCAGTTCGCGCTGGGCGGAGATATTGCGGCGGCTGGCGGCGGAAAGTTCCGACACGCTGCTGATGATGCCGCCGCGCCCCACGGACATTCCAGCCGTCCTGTCCTCGCCGCTGCCGCGCGATGTCGCCTGACTTTTTGGGGGAACAATGATGCAAGCCGCGCCTGCCCAAACCCAGATTCCGCCCCAGCTTCCGCTCCGCCTCAGTCCGCTCGATCATGCCGCGCTGCGTTGGCCGCAGCATGAGCCCGACGAGATCGCGGCGGTGACGCGGATTCTGGAGACCGGGCGGGTCAATGCCATGGTCCATGGCGAGCAAAACCGCGCCTTCGAGGCCGAGTTCGCGGCATTTTGCGGCATGCCCCACGGCATCGCGGTCAGCAACGGCACGGTCGCGCTGGAA
The DNA here is from genome assembly GCF_001580035.1 of Sphingobium sp. 22B. NCBI lineage: Bacteria > Pseudomonadati > Pseudomonadota > Alphaproteobacteria > Sphingomonadales > Sphingobiaceae > Sphingobium > Sphingobium sp. 22B. Next base: position 95,638 of record NZ_LTAB01000006.1, read on the forward strand.
CTGGCGCTGCGGGCATTGGGCGTCGGCGCTGGAGACGAGGTGATCCTGCCCTCGCGCAGCTTCTTCGCCAGCGCGGCCTGCATCGTCGCGGTCGGCGCGACGCCGGTCTTTGCCGACATCGATCCGGTCAGCAACAATATCGACCCGGAATCCGCCCGCCGCATGCTGTCGCCGCGCAGCCGGGCGATAATGTGCGTGCATCTGGCGGGCTGGCCCTGCGACATGACGGCGCTGCGCGCGCTGGCCGATGAACACGGCCTGTGGCTGGTCGAGGATTGCGCGCAGGCGCATGGCGCGACCCTTCACGACCGGGCCGTGGGCAGCTTTGGGGATGCCGCCGCTTTTTCCTTCTGCACCGACAAGATCATGTCCACCGGCGGGGAAGGCGGCATGCTCCTGCTGCGGCAGGAAAGGCACTGGAAACGGGCCTGGGCCTATAAGGACCATGGCAAGAATCCGGACAAATTCTTCGCGCCGGCCACGACGAACGGCTTTCGCTACCTGCACGACAGCTTCGGCAGCAACTGGCGGATGACGGAGATGCAAGCCGCCATCGGGCGGGCGCAGCTTGCCAAACTGCCCGGTTGGCTGGCCGCCCGCCGTCGCAACGCCGCGACCCTGATGCGGCTGCTGCGCGCCAATCGGGCGGTGGAGGTGCCCGAAATTCCTGCCGAGGTCGGTCACGCCTTCTACCGGCTCTATGTGACCATCGCCGCCGACCGGCTGGGGGAGACGGGAACCACGCCGATCATAGGCCGTATGGCGCAGATGGGCATGCCCGTGGGCAGCGGTTCCTGCGCCGACATGACGGGCGAAGCCGCCTTTACGGACCGGCAGGTGCGCCGCGACGGCGCCCTGCCGGTGGCGCAGGATCTTGGCCGCCGCAGCATCGCCTTTCCGGTCGACCATCTGCTGGACGAAGGCGACATGCATCGCCTCGCCAACTGCCTGGAGATCGCCATGGCGGAACTGCCATCCGGACGAAGAGGGGAAAGAGGATGACCAACGACCGCCTGCCGCATTTCGTCATCATCGGCGCCGTCAAGGGCGCGACGACCTGGATCCACAACCAGCTTCAGGACAACCCGGCCATCTACCTGCCCGCGCCGGAGCCGCATTTCTTCAGCCAGGACCATGCGCGCGGCCTGGACCATTACCGCCGTTTCTTCGATGGCGCCCGGCCCGACCAGATGCTGGGGGAAAAGTCCGCCGATTATCTCGCCCATCCGGACGCGCCCGCCCGTCTTGCCGCCGTCCTGCCCAGGGCGCGGCTGGTGGTGCAGCTCCGCAATCCGGTCGACCGCGCCTATTCGGATTACAAGATGCTGTTCCGGCGCGGCACGGTGACGAAGGGGCCGGAACATTATCTGGACGGGCGGCCAAGCGACCAGCCGCGCTTTCTGGAGGACGGGCTTTACGCCAGGCATCTGCGCCGCTGGCTCACGCATTTCGATGCCGAGCAGATCAAGGTGCTGCTGTTCGAGGATGTGAAGGCCGCGCCCGAAGCGAGCGTCGCCATCGTCAGCGACCATATCGGAGCGCCCTGCCATTATTCGACGCAGGTGGGTGCCGACCCGCGCAACGACAGCAGCGAAAGATTCCTGCCCCTGCCCGTGCGCACCGCATTGGCGCCATTGAAGGAAGCGGTGCGGCCCCTGCGCGGCAATGCGATGTTCGAAAAAGTGCGCGGCATGTTCGCGCGGCAGATCGCCTATCCGCCCCTGCCGGCGTCGCTCCGCCAGCGGATGGTCGATTATTATGCGCGGGACATCGCCGATCTGGAGGAGCTGATCGGACGGGACCTCAGCCATTGGAGGCAGGATAGGAAACTGGCTGCCTGACGGTAGCTGCTCCTGCCTTCAGGCGCACGATATGGCAGGCACGCCTCCTTCGTATCACCCCCAAAGCGCTCCGGCTCTCGCCCCTTTTTGCCCGTCCGCCAGCCGTTATTGCCCGCCCCTGAATCAGCCAAAGGGCTTAAACTTCCGCCCTATCCATCCAGAGGGGACACAGATGCGCAACCGGCTTCATCATCGCCTTTTCCTTGGCCTTTTCGCCCTGACGACGGCTTGTTCGAGCGGGCTGTCGGGCCTGGCCAGCCTTCCGCCCGCGCCGACCGTGGCCTATCGCCTGGGCGCGGGGGACGAGGTGCGGGTGGCGATTCCGGGCCTCAGCGGGACCGATTCCGGCGACAGCAGCTACACGATCAACGATCGGGGACAGATTTCCCTGCCGGTGCTGGGCGATGTCGACGCGGGCGGCAAGACGGTGCCGGAATTGCAGGCCAGCATTGCCCAGCAATTGACCCAGCGCCAGTTGCTCAATGCGCCCACCGTCAGCGTGCAGCCGGTGAAGCTGCGCCCCTTCTATGTGCTGGGCGAGGTGAAGAGTCCCGGCGAATATCAGTATCGCGCGGGCATGTCGGTGCTGGCGGCGGTATCGGTTGCGGGCGGATACACCTTTCGCGCCGAACAGGGCAGCGTCGCCATCACCCGCATGGTCGACGGGCGGCAGGTGGTCGGCCGAGCGGGCGAGCGGGACATGATCCAGCCGGGCGACACGCTGCGCATCTATGAGAAGTGGTTTTGATGCGCCGCCCGGTATTTGGTCCGGCCTCGGGGGGCGCGGCCGCCCTCTTGCTGATGGCCGCCCTGCCTGACGCCCAGGCGCAGGACATGGACGCTTCCGACCCGTTGCAGGGCGAACCCGCCGCGCTGTTCGAACCGACGCCGCTGGCGCTGGGCAGCGCGACCGTCAGGATCGGCGGCAGCGCCCGGCTGGAATATGACAGCAATATCTATGCCCAGGCCTTTGGCGAGAAGGACGATTTCCGCCTTCAGGTCCGCCCCTATGTCGACCTGCTGCGCAAGGGCGGCGCACTGGAGCTGACCGCGCGGGCCGAGGGGGATTTCCGCAAATATTTCCAGTATGACAAGGAAGATGCGGTGGGCGGGCGCCTGTCGGCCGGGCTGAACTGGAACCCGTCGGCCGCCGACCGGCTGAACGTCGCCGCCGGTTGGCAGCATATCATAGAGGATCGAGGCGAGCCGGAGGGCAACACCCTGCCCGGCATCGGCCCGCGCGAACTCAATCTGGTGGAGGGCGACCTGTCCTATCTGCATCAGGGTTCGCGTATCGGATTTCTGTTCAAGGCGACCGGCGCGCGGATGCGCTACACCCGCGCCATAGACGAGGAGCGCGACCTGGATGCCGTCGGCGGCCTTGCGCGGGTGATGCTGCGCGTGTCGCCGCTGACGAGCCTCTTCGTGGAGGGCGTCGCGGCGCATCGCGATTTCCGCCTGGCCCCCGTGCCAGGCCAGTTCAACCGCGATGCGTCGACCTATGGCGGCCGGGTCGGCATCGCCATCGATCCGGGCGGCACGCTGCGCGGCGATGCCGCGGTGGGCGTCTATCGCCTCGACGCGAAGGACAGGCGGATCGAATCGCAAACCCGCATGTCGGTGCAGATCGGGCTGACCTATGCCCCTCGCCCGCGCACCACCATCACGCTGGACGGCTTCGTCGGCAATGTCGCCACCTACAGGACCGGGGTGCAATCGCGTGAGGACATGCGCTTCCGGCTCGGCATAAACCAGGAAATCCGCCACAATCTGAGGGGGCGGCTGGGGATTCTCTACCGCCGCAGCAAATATTTCGGCGTCGACGACACCGACAATCTCTATGGCGTCACCGGCGAACTGGAATATGCCGTCAACCGCCGGGTCGCGATCGCGGCGACAGCGCGCTTTTCCAAACGCGACAGCAGCGTCGCGCTGGACGAATTCGACCGCACCCGCGCCGGGCTTGAACTGCGCATCCATTATTGACGCGCAGCCGTGCCGGGGTGGGACAGGACTGATCCAAAGCGCCACCCCCTAACCCCTTCGCGCAATGGACTCGGGATCGCCCGCCAAAGACACTGGCCCCGCATAACAGCGTGATTATACAGGACCCCGCCGCCATGCTGGTAAGAGCATCCAGGCCACCCATGCTCGCCTTCGTCCTTCCGGGGCTGGGCGCCGGCGGGTCGGAACATATCGTCAGCCTGCTGTGCAACCATTTCGCGGCGCAGGGCTGGAGCATCACCCTGATCGTGTTCGAGGAGCCGTCCGCCCCCTCCTATTACGCCTATCATCCGGAGGTGCGGATCGTCAGGCTGGGCATGAAGTCCCGCCGCCGCGCCGCCGCGACCGGTGCATTGGCGATGCTGCGGCGGCAGAGGCTGCTGAGGCGGGCGTTGAAGGCGGTGCGGCCGGAACTGGTCGTGAGCTTCCTGACGCGCACCAACATCCTTTCCGTCCTGGCCGCGCGGTCGCTGCATATCCCCGTGATCGTGTCGGAACGCAACAATCCCGCGCTCCAGACCGTAGGGCCGGTCTGGAGCCGGCTGCGGCAGATGACCTATCCCCATGCCGTGGGCCTCATCACCATGACGCAAGGGGCGATGGACTGGTTCAGGGGCGCCATGGACGTGAAGGGATGGGTGATCCCCAATCCGGTGCCGCCTGCCGGCGCCGCGCCGGATCGCCGGTCGGACGGCCGCACTATCGGAGCCGTGGGGCGGCTGGTGCCGCAAAAGGGCTTCGACCTGCTGCTGGACGCCTTTGCCCATGTGGCGCAACGCATTCCCGACTGGAAGCTGGTGATCTGGGGCGAGGGGCCGGAGCGCGCGGCGCTGGAGCGGCAGCGCGACCGGCTGGGCCTGGCCGGTCGGGTCAGCCTGCCAGGCGTGACAGAAAGGCCGGGCGACTGGATTCCCCAGACCGACCTGTTCGTCCTTTCCTCCCGCTTCGAAGGCTGGGGCATCGTCGTGGGCGAGGCCATGGGCGCGGGCCTGCCGGTCGTCTCCTTCGATTGCCAATGGGGTCCGGCCGAAATGATCGGGCATGGCCGAAGCGGCCTGCTGGTGCCCAATGGCGACGGCGCGGCGCTGGGCGACGCCATCGTGGCATTGTGCGCCGACCCGGCGCGGCGCGCGGCGCTGGGACAGGCGGCGCGGGAGCGGATGGCCGATTTCGGCCATGATCGGGTGCTTGCCCGCTGGCAGTCGGTCATCACCAGCATTCTCGACCATCATCGCGTGAGGGCAGGATCATGAACATGATGTCGCTGAAGGGCTTTGCGCGGGCGATGCGTCGGCGGCTGCGGGACGAACCGCCATTGCGGCTGGCGGCGGCGCGGGCCGACGCCTTTCTCGTGTCCTACCCCAAGAGCGGGCGGACATGGCTGCGCTACCTGCTCTCCTGCTATTTCGCGGAAAGCGCGAAGCTGGGCTTCGAGCCCGATCTGACCAGCACCTTCCGCATCCTGCCCAATTTCGACCGCGATCCGGTGCGCGGCATCGACGCCTTCATCGGGCGGGCGGGCGAGGCCGAACTGCCGCTGATCCTGGTCAGCCACCTGCCCTATCGCGAGCGGCTGTTCCTCGACCGGCCGGTCCTGTTCCTGGTCCGCGATCCGCGCGACGTGATCGTGTCCGCCTATTTCCACGCAACCCGGCACAAGCATAGCTTTTCCGGCGACATGGCGGCTTTCCTCGATGAGCCCAAATATGGGATGGCGACGCTCACCGGCTATCTGAACGGCTGGGCGGCGGGGCTGGCGGGGCGACCGCATCACCTGATCAGCTATGAGCATATGCTGGCCGAACCGATGCCGACCGCCGCCGCCATCCTCGCCTTTCTGGGCGTCGAGCCGCAGCCCGACATGCTCGCCCGCGCCGTGGCCGCCGCGCAGTTCGACCGGATGCGCGACAAGGAGCGGGAAAGCGGCATTCCGGGCCATGATTATGACCGCAAGGACGACCAGAGCCTGCGCATGCGCAGCGGCAAGGCGGGCGCCTTCGGCGAGTGGCTGAGGCCCGACCAGGCGGATCTGGTGCTGGAACGCTGCCGCGCCGACCTGTCGCCCCGCGCCCTGGCGCTGCTGGCGGCCACCGGCGTCGACCTGGCGCGCTGATATGCGCATCTGTTCGATCATCACCAGCTTTACGTCCGGCGGGGCAGAGATGCTGGTCTGCAATCTGGCGGAGGCCTTTGCGGGGGCCGGGCATCAGCCAGCGGTCCTTTCGCTGAGCGACGCCGCGCAGGTCGGCAATGCGCCGGATACCGAGGCGGCGATGATGGCGCGGGTGCGGGCTGGCGGCGCCACCGCCCTTTCGCTGGGACTCGCCAATCGCAACAATCTGCCCGGTGGGGCGCTGGCGCTGCGCCGCGCCTTGCGGACGATCCGGCCCGATGTGATCCACGCCCATAGCGCCCGCGCGCTCCTCCCCCTCGCCCTGGCCATGCCCGGCGTGCCGGTGGTGCTGACCCATCATAACAGCCGCCTCTCCTTTCCTCCGTCGGCCTTCGCCCTCTTCAACTACATCGTCGACGGCTATGTCGCGATCAGCGACCAGTGCGAGGCGCTGCTGCGCGGCCATGCCCGCAAGCCGATCCGCATGATCCTGAACGCCGCCGGCGCCCGCTTCCGGACCGGGCAGCCACGCGCAGCCGCCGGTCGCGATCCGATGATCCTCGCCGTAGGCACGGTGTCGGCGCAGAAGGATTATCCCACCCTGCTCCGCGCCGCCCGGCCGCTGGTGGATGCGCTGGCGGCGCGGGGCCGTTCCGCCCGCATCCGCATCGCCGGGGCGGGGCCGGAGTTCGGCCGGCTTGCGGTGCAGGCGGCTGGAGAACCGGTGGAACTGCTCGGCGCCCGAAGCGACGTCGACGCGCTGATGCGGCAGGCGGACCTGTTCGTGAACTGCTCGCTGTGGGAAGGCTTTCCCATCGCGATGATAGAGGCCGCGATGAGCGGCCTGCCCATCGTCGCGACCGCGGTGGCGGGCAACCGGGAAATGGTCTCGCCCGGCGTCAACGGCCAGCTCGTCCCGCCCTCCGATCCCGCCGCGCTGGCGCAGGCCATGGCGGATGTGCTGGGCGACGACGCCCGCTACGCCGCGCTGTCGCAGGGCGCTCTGCGGGTCGCCCGGCGCTTCTCCATCGAAAACTGCGCGGCAGCGCATCTCGACCTGTACCGGGAACTGATCGAAGCCCGCCGTCTCCGCTTCGCCCCGCCCCCTTTGGCCCGGCCGGTGTCGCCATGCGAATAGCCGCGCTGACCGACATCCATGCGGCCAGCGACCCGCTGCAACTGGCCCTTACCGCCGCGCGACGGGAGGGGTTCGACCGGATGCTGATCCTGGGCGACCTGCTGACCTATGGTGTGCAGCCGCTGGAGACGCTGGAACTGGTGCAGGGCGCGGCGGCGCGGGACGGCGCGATCCTGATCAGCGGCAATCACGACATGCTGTACAGGGGATCGCCCGCCGCAGAGAGCTATCGCGCTGCCCTGCCCGACTGGCTGCGCGAAAGCGTCGACTGGACCGCCGCCCATATCCCGCCGGGCGGCATGGCGGCCTTCGACTGGAGGGAAAGCTGGTCGCTGGGGCCGCTGTTCGCCGCCCATGCCAATCCCTTCGACTATGGGGACTGGCGCTATATCCGCTCGACGCAGGAGGCGGAGGAAGCCGCCGCCGCGCTCGCGGCGCGAGGGTTCCTCTACGGCCTGTTCGGCCATGTTCACCGGCATCGCCGCTATGATTGCGCCGCCGCCACCATCTTCACCCTCGCCTCGCTCGGCCAGCCGCGCGACGATGGGGACCGGACGCCCAAATGGGCGATGATCGAAGTCAGGGGAGATTTTGTGACCGTCGAAAGCCGCGACATCGATTTCGATCCGGAGGACCAGGTGCACGCCATCCGCGCCACCACCCTGTCCCCCGCCACGCAGGAGCGGCTCTGCCGGTTCTTCGCATGAAGGTCCTCGTCACCGGAGCCGGCGCGGTGCTGGGACAGGGCATCATCAAGTCGCTGCGGCAATCGGCGCTGGGCTGCCATGTGATCGCGGCCGATCCCAATCCGCTTTCCGCTGGCCTCTACTGGGCCGACGCCGCCTATCGCCTGCCCTTTGCCGACGACCCGGCCTTTGGCGACCGCATCCACCAGTTGCTGGAGCGGGAGCGGCCGGACGTGGTGCTGGTCGGCACCGATGTGGAACTGTCCTGGTTCGCGGCGGAGCGGCTCCGGCTGGAGGCGCTGTTCGGCACGCATGTGCTGGTCAGCGATCCCCGCGTCGTCGCCATAGCGGACGACAAGCTGGAAACGGCGCGCTTCTTCGAAAGCGTCGGCCTGCCCCACCCCGCGTCCGCCGCGGCGGAGGATGGGGAAGCGGTGGAGGCGCTGATCGACAAGGCCGGCTTTCCGCTGGTGGTTAAGCCCCGGATCGGTGCGCGCTCGGTCGGCGTGTCGGTTGTGCATGACCGCACCGCACTGGCGTCGGCGCTGGAGGGACGCGGCGGACTCGTCGTGCAGCAATGCGTGGGCAGCGCCGATTGCGAATATACCGCCAGCACGCTCGTCTTCGACGACGAGGTGCAGGCATCCATCGTGATGCGCCGCGACCTGCGCGACGGAAACACCTATCGCGCCTATATTGCCGATTATCCGGAACTGAACGCGCAGGTGCGGACGCTGGGGCGGGCGCTGCAACCCCATGGCCCCGCCAATTTCCAGTTCCGCACCGACGCCGACGGCACGCCCCGCGTGTTCGAGATCAACGCCCGATTTTCCGGCACCACGCCGCTGCGCGCCATGGCGGGCTTCAACGAGGTGGAGATGTGCGTGCGGAAACTGCTCCACGCCACCCCCATCGTGCAGCCGCCGGTGCGGCCGGGGGTGATCCTGCGCTATTGGGACGAGATGTTCGTGCCGCAGGAGCGCATCGACAGGGTGCGATGAGCGACCGTGCCCCCCTGCTGGCGCTAACCGGCGGATCGGGCTTTGTCGGCCGTGCTTTCCTGCCCGCCGCGCGCCGCGCCGGCTGGCGCGTCCGTCATCTCGGCCGCCGACCGCCGCCGGAAGCCGATCCGGCGGATGAATGGGCGTTTCTCGACCTGATGGCGGTCGAGGGGGTGGATTTCTCCGGCTGCACGGCGCTGGTCCATCTTGCCGCACATATCCCGTCCGATCATGGCGACCCGGCGGAAGCGGAGCGTTGCTGGCGGATCAACGCGCTCGGCACGCTGAAACTGGCCGACGGGGCGATCCGGGCAGGTGTGCGGCGGATCATGCAGGCGAGCAGCGCCAATGCCTATGCGCCGGCTGCCCAGCCTCCGGACGAACATGCGCCCCTCTTTCCCGGCAGCAGGGGCTATTATCTCGGTTCGAAGGTCGGGCAGGAAATCTATGCGGCGGAACGCTGCCGGGGGGAGGATGTGCTGCTCCAGACGCTGCGGCTGGCATCGGTCTATGGGCCGGGCCAGCGAAGCGGCGCGCTGGCCGCGATGGCCGGGGCAGCCGTCAGCGGTGGGCCGATCCGCGTGCATGGCGGCGGCGGGTTCGGAGCCGACCTTGTCCATGTCGACGATGTGGTGCGGGCCATGTTGCTGCTGCTCGGCAATGAGGAGGCAGGGCCTTTCAATGTCGGCAGCGGGGTCCGCACGACCATGGCGGAACTGGCGCAACTGCTGTCCGGACAAACCGGTGCGCCGGTGGTTCATGAGGCTGGAGGAAGAGAGCAGGATTGGGGGTTTCCCGCCCTTGACATCGATCGGTTGCGGGCACTGGGCTACCGGCCGATGCGCTTGGCCGATGGTCTGCTCATGAAGGTGTAGGGTTGGAGAATGCCGCCCGCGACGGCCAGTTGCTCACCCAAGAGGACCGTTCGGGCTCAGCCAAGCCCGGCCGGAACCGGTCGTTTCCAGAGCGCGCTGCGCTAAATCGTATGCAGGCCGGGCGCCCTAAGCTTTTGTTGTCGCATCGTTTTCAGCGCAAAACCGGTTCCCACTTTTGCGCACGATGCTCTAGCTTCCGTTCGGACCGCCGCCGGTGTTGCTGCCGCCGCCCGCACCGCCCATGCCGCCGGCGCCCACCGCGCCGATATTGCCGAAAATCTCGTCGAACAGGCTGCGATGGCGGCCCAATGTCGGCGTCTTGTCGCCGGACGGCGAGATTTTCGCGACCTGCTCCAGTCCCATGCGATCCACCGCCACGACATTGCCCGCCGCGTCGAAACGCACATGCAGCACGGTCTGCGACACCGGCTTGGGATTGGAAAAGGCGAGCGAGCGCATGTCGCGCGACACATAATACCAGTCCTGGTCGCCGAACTGCGCGACGAAGCTCGGCCGGCCCAGCGTCCCCTCCACCGATGCGCGGTTGTCGATGCCGGGCTGGACCGAATCCACCAGCAGCTTGTCGACCTGATAGCCCTGATGGGTGCGGATGCGCGAACAGCCCGACGCGCCCAGCAGCAGCGCGCAAAGGCCTGCGCCAAGCAAAATCCGCCCGCTGCGGGATTGGCGGCTGAACTGGCGCATGAACTTCTCCTGCGGGGGCTTGCCCCGGACCTTGCCGAAAAACAAAGCCGCCATTGCATCGGGCGGCCGGGCGATCAATATGGAAATGCGCGAGCCTCGGCAAGGGGCCGCCGATCGGTCCAGCCAGGAAACAGTCAAACTCATGCCCAGCATCTTCCAGCGTCTGTTCGCGCCGAGCGATCCCAGGGACGCGATGCGCACCCTGTACAACGCCATCGTCGCGGAGGGACGCCAGCCCCATTGGTATGTCGAGGGGCAGGTTCCCGACACGATGGACGGCCGCTTCGACATGATCGTCGCCATCCTCGCCCAGGCGCTGATGCGGCTGGAGGCGCTGGGCGCCGCGCAGGAGAGCGTCTGGCTGACCGAACTGTTCGTGGACGACATGGACGGCCAGTTGCGGCAGGAGGGGATTGGCGACGTCGTCGTCGGCAAGCATATCGGCCGCATGGTGAGCGCGCTGGGCGGGCGTCTGGCGGCCTATCGCGCGGCGCTGTCGGGCGAGGCCGACCTGAGCGAAGCGATTGCGCGCAACCTCTATCGCGGCGATGCGCCGGCGGCAGACGCGCTGGCGCATGTCGAATCGCATCTGCGCGCGCGCTGGGTGAGGCTGGGCTGCCTCAGCCGCGACGCGCTGATGGCGGGAGACCTTGGATGAGCGCTGCCCCCGAATTTTCCCGGCCCGTCCGAATCGACCAGCTGGCCCGTCATGCCCAGCCGGTGACCATCACCGCCGACGCCGCGGAGCGGGAGGCACTGGCGAAGCGCTTCAACCTGCTCGCGCTCGATAGGCTGGAGGCGGATTACGCGCTGAACGAGGACAATGGCGCGATCTATGCCAGCGGGCGGGTGCGCGCGGACCTAGCCCAGCCCTGTGTCGCGACAGGGGTCGCGGTGCCCGAAAAGCTGGACACCGATTTCCTGCTCCGCTTCGTCAGGGAGGGGGAAGAGACGCCCGAAGGCGACGAACTGGAGCTGGACGCCGAGGATTGCGACACCATCGGTTTCGACGGCCTCACCATCGACATGGGCGAGGCGGTGGCCGAAACGGTGGCGCTCGCGATGACGCCCTATCCGCGCTCTCCGGAAGCCGACGGAGTCCTGCGTGAAGCGGGCGTGCTGAGCGAGGAGCAGGCCAGCCCCTTCGCCGCGCTGCTGTCGCTCAAGGACAGGAAATGAGGCTGGCGCGAGCAGCGCTGGCGGCCGCCCTGCTGTCCGGCGCCATGCCGGCTTTTGCAGCGGAAACCGCCACGCTGATCGGGGAACGGCGAGCCCGCGCCGAATGGGCCAAGGCGGAGAACCGCCAGTCCTGCGCGCCGCTTGCGCTCGCCGCGCCCGGCGATCCGGAGGGTACGCCGCGCGCGGCCAGCTTCGGCGGCGGCTGGGGCGTTGCCTTCGACCTTCCCGGGCTGCGCAGCGCCTATGGCTTTGCCGGAACCGGCCTGCTGCCGGACGACCGGGCCGATGCGCGGATACAGCGGCGCAGGCTGACCGAACAATGGCCCTATATGCGCGAACTGGCGCGCCTGCCCGCCCCATCCTTTGCCGGCTATGGGCAGGAAGGCGCGCAGCGCTATCCCGCCGCCAATCCGGGCGGCAAAGGCCTGCATTCCCTTGCCTATCTGCGCGTCGGCGGCCAGCGCTGCACCTATAATGTGTGGAGCCGGATCAGCCGCGCGCATCTGGAATGGCTGCTCGACAATCTGCGCCTGTTGCGGCGCTGAAGCGCGCCCTCCCCTTTTCCTTCCGTTCCGCCCTGTGGCATAAGCGCGAGCCATGGAGACCCCGCCGCGCAAGATCATCCATATCGACATGGATGCCTTTTACGCGTCGGTCGAGCAGCGCGACGATCCCTCGTTGCGGGGCAGGGCGCTGGCCGTTGGCGGCGGCGGTCCGCGCGGGGTGGTCGCCACGGCCAGCTATGAAGCGCGGAAATATGGCGTCCGCTCCGCCATGCCGGGCGCGCGGGCGCGGCGGCTCTGCCCCGACCTGCTGTTCGTCCGTCCCCGTTTCGAGGTCTATCGCAGCGTGTCGGCCCAGGTGCGGGAGATATTCTCGCGCTTCACCGACATCATCCAGCCGCTGTCGCTGGACGAAGCCTATCTCGACGTCACGTCGAACAAGCCGGGCATCGCCTCCGCCACGCGCATAGCGGAGGAAATCCGCCGCCTGATCCGGGAGGAAACCGGGCTCACCGCGTCGGCGGGGGTGTCGTACAACAAGCTGATCGCCAAGCTGGCGTCGGACCAGAACAAGCCTGACGGCATCTGCGTCGTACGACCGGAAGACGGCGCGGCCTTCATCGCGAAGATGCCGGTGCGGCGCATCCATGGCGTGGGGCCGGTCACGGCGAAGCGGATGCAGGCCTTGGGCATTGAGACGGGCGCCGATCTGCGTGCCCGCGACCTTGCCTTTCTCCAGCATCATTTCGGCAGCGCGGCGCTATTCTACTATCGCGCATCGCGGGGCGAGGACGACCGCCCGGTGCATGAGCGGCAGGAACGCAAATCCGTAAGCGTCGAGGATACCTTCTTCGACGATCTGGTGACGGAGGAAGCGCTGATCACGGAACTGGACCGGATCGCGGAAAATCTCTGGGGCCGCATCGAAAAGAGCGGCGCCTATGGCCGGACGGTGGTGCTCAAGGTCAAGTTCGCGGACTTCAGGATCATCACCCGGTCGAAAAGCTTCGGCGGACCGGTGCGCTCCCCCGACCTGTTGGCGCAGACGGGCCGGGCGCTGCTGCGGGCCCAGTTGCCGCTGCGCATGGGGGCCAGGCTGCTCGGGCTGGGCGTGCACAATCTGGATCATGAGGAGCCGGAAGAGGCCGGCGAGCAGCTCAACCTCTCCCTTTAAAAGGCGGCAGGAGCGCATCCCCCAAATTCTCCTTATCGAAAGATGGAGAATGGGACCGCCGCCCAAGGCGGTGATGGAGGAGAAAGGGGAGAAGGTCGCGGCTGGCTTCGTAAAACCAGCACTTGTCCCCAGGGCCGTCAGAAGGGCAGCCAGTTCCGCTTCTCGGTGAACTTCATATAACCGGCATTGACCCCCAGGCGATAGCCGACGCCCAACCGGATCGGGATCAGCACCACGCTGCCCCAACGCAGGTAGCTGGCGGTGAAGCCGCCCACCAGATAGGCGGTGCCCTCCGCCGCCGGGAAGCGATGGTAAAGGTCCTGCGTGTCATAGAGATTATAGACGAGCACGAAGGTGTTCGCCGCGTTGCCGCCCACGTCGAAGCCAATGGACGGGCCGGTCCAATATACCTCCCGCTTGCCCTCTACCTTGTGATTGAGGGTGCCGGACCCATAGCGCAGGCCGACGACGAACGCGCCCGACGCTTCGCGCCCGGCAATATAGGCATTGGGGCGGCCCTGGTCCTTCAGGATCTTCTCGATGATCCCGGCCAGACCTTCCGCCCCCTTGCCGAACACCCCTTCGGCCGCGCCGATCAGATCGTCTTCCTGGTAGGAATCGCTGGGGGAAATCGCCGCCGGCGGAGAATTGGCCGTCACCGGCGCGCCAGTTGCGGTCGCGCCCGAACTGACTGGCGGCGGATTATAGGGTGCGCCGCTGTCGGCGGGCGCGCTGTTCCCCGGCTGCGCATTGGGGTCCACACCGGGATCGGTCGGCGTGCTGCCGCCCTGCTGCGGCACGGGGGCCAGATCGGAATCAATGGCGCTATTGGGGTCGACGGTGCGCACCTGCGCCTGTGCGACCGGCGCCAGCATGATGCCGCCCAGCGCGGCCGCCAAAGCGCCCGCCCGTGCAGCGCGGCCCGAAAACCGCCGCAAAATCCCGATCATGCCCGCTACTCCCCAAAGAACCCGCTCTTCAACCATATTTCAGATTATCGGGGAACAAGCTGAAACGACAATGAACGAACGGCGACCCGAGTCGATTCCGCGCCAGTCCGAATCCGCTTTTCGGAATTCGGGTGATTTTTCTCCGCTGCGGACCGTTGCCATGCATGAAACCCGCCGCTATAGGCCGACATCTAGCCACTGCTCACCTCATCCGGTGGGCAAATTCGTGCGGAGACGTGGGTGAGTGGCTGAAACCAGCGGTTTGCTAAACCGTCGTAGCCTTAAGGGGCTACCGAGGGTTCGAATCCCTCCGTCTCCGCCACCTTTTCCTCACATTGATGGTATCAAGACAAGGTGCGTCACCGGGCAGCCTGGTCATTCCCGGCGACATTCGTCCCAGCGGAGTGCAAATCGGTGTTTCCAAAAGATAAAATCCTGATTGCATGATTTAGCCTTTGAACTCAGTCCAGATTTCGGTTTAGCCGAACGTCTATTGATGAAGAACTGAACTCAGCACTTTATTGCCTATATCTACTTCAGCAATGCTCTCCCGCGCGGCATCCATTGATTTCGGTTCGTCGCAGGATGCGCTCCAATTGCCTCTTCAACTAGCTGACTGATCCAGCCTGTTCATGTACCAGAAAGGTCATTCTCAACAGGCAGAAGCTGCGCGGCGTCATGCCGCACATCTTAGGAAGGACAATGGAGGGGGTTCTGACAGCCGAATACGCCATCACGCAGACGGCAGTCGGACGAAAAGCTGCGGCATTGCAGGCCCGACTATCAAAGCTTGGAGGAGTAGCGTGATGAGTGTGATTTCCAGAAGCCCCAAATGTCTCTTGTTGCTTGCCCTGCTGTCCGGGGCATCGGCCAGCCTGGCTGCGCAGACGCAGGACCCACCGTCGGCCGATGTCTCTGCGACCGCTTATCTGCCCGCCGAAAAGTCGGAAGGCCCGGAGATAAAGGGCATCATTTCCGCGCGCAGCGGCGACAAGATGCAGGTCACGGCGGCGGACGGCACCAAATCCGTCATCGCCATCGACGATGCCACCCGGATTACCGCCAGCAAGGGCTTTTTCGGCCTTAACCGCAGCACGCTTGCCGCAACCTCGCTGCTGAACGGCCTGCCGGTCACCGTCAAGACGTTGCAGTCAGGCGGCGGGCTCGTGGCCAGCCATATCAATCTCCAGAACAAGGATCTGAAGACCGCGTCCATGATCCACAATGGCACGGCCCAGCGCTTCGACGAACAGACTGCCGCGACCGAGGCGCTGCGCGGCCGCATGGGTGAGATCGACCAATATAATGTGAAAAGCACGACCAACGTGAATTTCGACACCGGCAAGGCGGTCCTCTCGTCTCAGGCGAAGAACGATCTCTGCGCCACGGCGGCGACTGCCGAGGGAATGAGCAACGCCCTGCTGCTCGTGGTCGGTTACACCGATTCCACGGGAGACGAGGATTTCAACCAGGAGCTTAGCGAGAAGCGGGCCGGCCGCGTCGTCAATTATCTTCAGCAGGCGTGCGGGTGGAAGCCCTATCGCATGCTGACGCCCACCGGCATGTCCGAAGCGGACCCTGTGGCGAGCAACGACACCATCGAAGGCAAGGCGCAGAACCGCCGGGTCGCGGTGAATATCCTGGTCAGCAAGGGCCTTGACGGACTGTGAGATGCGCGGGGTGGGTTCCGCCCACCCCGGATTTTCGAATGTGGCCATGTCTCTCGCGAAGCGCGAAGATCTAGATCCGGACGATCAGCGTTCCGGCGTTGCGCCCGTTGAAAATGTCGACAAAGGCGTCGGGTATGCGCTCGAACCCGTCCCGCATATCATAGCGATTGCGCAGCCGCCCTTCAGCTTCCCACTGTCGTATCGATGCGATCGCGGACGCATAATCGTCGGCATAGTCCCCGACGACAAAGCCCTGCATCCGGATCCGTCCATAGACCAGCTTCATCATATCCCGGGGGCCGGCGGCGGGGCCATTCGAATCATAGGCGGCCAACTGTCCGCAAAGCACGATGCGGCCATGGGGCGCCATCCGGTCGACGGCCGCCTGCAATATGTCCCCGCCCACATTGTCGAAAAAGATGTTGATGCCGTCGGGACTAGCCTCCTTCAAAGCCGCAGGAAGGTCGGCCGAGCGATAGTCGATCGCGACTTCCGCACCGCCTTCTTCCTTCAGCCAACGACATTTGTCGGGACCGCCCGCCACCGCAATGACCCGGCAGCCAGCGATGCGGGCCATCTGGCACACCATCGCACCGACCGATCCCGCCGCACCGGATATGAGCACGGTCATGCCGGGTTTCGGCTCCCCCACCGCGAAGAGGCCGAAATAGGCGGTCAGGCTGTTGGGCGAGTACAGCGTCATGGCGTCGACCGGATCGATGCCGGTCTCTATGGTGGTGACGGGCACGGCCGCCTTATCCGGCTGCAGAACAGCATAGTCCTGCCAGGGCGCCACAGCCGTAGCCCATTGCCCGGGTTCAAACCGTGCATGACGAGACGCCAATATTTCGACCGCCGCCATGCCCCGGACAGGGTCGCCGATGCCGATCGCGCCGCGATAGCTGCGTTCAGGCGGGTTCAGCCAGTTGCGGATCGTCGGCGCGCAGGAGATGATCCGGGTGCGGACGAGAATGTCGCCCTCCTGCAGCGCGGGCGCATCGAACGGCTCCTCCCGATAGGCGAAGTCGCTGGTGCGCACCGCGCCTTCGGGCCTGTGCGCAAGCACCCAGGAGCGGTTGAGGGTCACGACCCGTCGCCGAACCGCCGCCCCGTCTCTGCCAGCCGCACGAGCAGCGGCGCGGGGCGGAAGGTTTCGCCATGCACCGCCTCCAGCCGGCGCATGTCCGCCACGATCCCGTCCAACCCGACCTGATCGGCCCAGAATAGCGGTCCGCCGCGATAGACTGGCCAGTTATAGCCCAGCACGGCGGCTATATCGATGTCGGAGGCGCGCAGCGCGATGCCTTCCTCCAGGATCTTCGCCCCTTCGTTGACGACCGGATAGAGCAGCCGCGCAAGCAGCGCCTCGTCGCCCGATGTGGGCGCATGGGCGACGCCTCGCGCCGCGGCCACCTCGCTTATCAGGCTGCCAGCCACGTCCGACGGACGCGAGCGCCGCTTCTCATCATAGTCATAATAACCCGCGCCGCGCTTCTGGCCCAGCCGTCCGGCGGCGACAAGATCGCCCATCACGGTACGTTCCGTCGCGTTCCGGCCGATGACGTCCAGGCCCACCAGATCCATCATCTGGAAATGGCCCATGGCAAAGCCGTAGTCGACAAGCACGCGGTCGATCTCCGCGATCGGCGTGCCTTCCAGCATCATCGCTTCGGCCTGCGCGCCACGCGGAGCCAGCAGCCTGTTGGCGATGAAGCCGTCGCACACGCCGCTCAGCACCGCCACCTTGCCGATCCGCTTGGCCAGCCGCATCGCCGTGGCGACCACCGGTTTCGCCGTCTCCGCCCCTCGCACCACCTCCAGCAGGCGCATGACATTGGCCGGCGAGAAGAAGTGGAGGCCGATGACCCATTCGGGCCGGCTGGTCGCCGCCGCGATGCGATCAAGGTCGAGGAAAGAGGTATTGGACGCCAGGATCGCCCCCCGTCTGGCGATCCGGTCAAGCCGGGCGAAAATGTCCGTCTTGACGTCCATGCTCTCATAGACGGCTTCGATGATGAGATCGGCGTCGGCGAGCGCGGCGAGGTCGAGGCTGGGCGAAATCAGGCCCATGCGCTGCTCCACCTGCGCCGCCGTCATCCTTCCCTTGGCGGCCGTAGCCTCATAGTTGCGGCGGATGGTGGCGATGCCGCGATCCAACGCCTCCTGGCTCGTCTCCACCAGCGTAACGGGGATACCGGCATTCAGGAAGTTCATCGTGATGCCGCCGCCCATCGTGCCCGCGCCGATGACGCCCACCGATCGGATGTCGATCGGGGATATGTCGGGGCCGATGTCGGGAACGCGGGCCGCCTCCCGCTCCGCGAAGAAGACATGGCGCTGGGCGGCGGACTCCGAGCTGGCGACCAGCCGCTCGAACAGGGCGGTTTCCTTTGCCAGCCCCTCATCGAATGGAAGGGTCACTGCTGCCTCGACAGCCTCGATGATGGCGGCGGGCGCGACGAACCCCTTGAACCGGCGTGCGTTTGCGGCGGCAAAGGCGGTGAACAGCTCCGGGCGATCCCGGTCGCGCTGGAGCGCGTCGGCCCGGTCGCATATTCGCGGCTTCGCACCGCCATCGGCCACGATGCGGCGCGCGAAGGCCAGCGCCTCGTCCTGCAAGGCCGCATCATCGACCACGGCGTCGACCAGCCCGAGCGAAAGGGCTTCGGCAGCCTTGATCTGCCGCCCGGACGTGATGATTTCGAGCGCCGCCTCCGCACCGACGATCCGGGGCACGCGCTGGGTGCCGCCCGCGCCGGGAAGCAGGCCCAGATGCACCTCCGGCAGGCCGACCTTCGCGCTCCGCGCCGCCACCCGATAGTGGCAGGAGAGCGCCAGTTCGAACCCGCCCCCAAGCGCCGTGCCATGAATGGCGGCGATGACGGGCTTGGGCGCGTCGTCCAGCATGGCGCAAAGGTCGGGCAAGGACGGCGACTGCCAGGGCTGGCCGAATTCGGTGATGTCCGCGCCGGCGATGAACGTCCGTCCGGCGCAGAGCAACAGGATGGCGCCAACCGCCCCATCGCTGAACGCCTGCTCCAGTTTGGCCTGCAATCCCTGACGGAGGGACGCCGAGAGCGCGTTAACCGGCGGATTGTCGAGCGTGATCAGGGCGACGCCGTCGGTGACGACGCTGGTTGCGGTCTGCTTCATGTCATGCGTCCTGTCTGGGGGGCGGCGCCGCGCGCCTGCGGGCGACCTCCTCCACGGCGATGGCGGCCATCGCCTTCTTGTCGAGCTTGCCGGTGGCGGTGACGGCCATCGCCTCGACCAGCACCAGATGCTCTGGCCATTTCTTGCGGGACAGGCCCTGCTGGGAGAGGTGGTCGAGCAGGGCGGGCAGGTCGATGCTCCCATCGTCCGTGCGCAGCCGGCAGACGGCGCAGGCCTGTTCGCCCAGCTTGCGTTCGGGCACGGCCACCACCGCCACCTCAGCGACGGCGGGATGGCGCAGCAGGGCTGCCTCCACCTCGGCCGGGTCGATGTTGAAGCCGCCGCGAATGATCTGGTCCTTGATGCGGCCGACTACGCGCACGAAGCCGTCCTGATCGCGGACGATCTCGTCGCCGGTCAGGTAGAAGCCGTCGGGCGTCATGCGCTCCTGCCCCGCCCCCATGCCCTGCGCATAGCCAAGGAACAGCGAGGGGCCGCGCACGCCTGCCTGCCCCCGGCTGCCGCGCGGCAGGGGACGCAGATCGGCGTCGAACGCCTCCTCCTGCGTGCCGGGAAAGGGGATGCCGTCGAAGAGCTGGCGGCGCTCCAGCGAATGGGACGGATGGGTGGAGGCATGGCCCATGCATTCGGACATGCCGAACATGCGCAGCGCCTTGAGACCGAGCAGCCGGTCGGCGTCCTCGATCAGTTCCGGCGTCATCGCACTGCCGCCCACCGCCATGGCGCGAAGCGGCAGGCGGCCGGTCCATTCGCCAAGCCGCGCCGCCTCCACCATCGTGAAAAGATGCGTCGGCACCGCGATCGCCCAGCCGCATCCATAGCGTTCGGCCCGCCGCAGCGCTTCGGCCGGCACCCAAGGGTCGACCAGCACCAGCGGATGCCCCAATGACAGCGCGAAATGCGCCGTGAAGGTGAAGCCGGGCGCACTGTCGAGTGGGACGATGCCCAGGATCGCGTCATCCGGTTGCAGACCCGCAATGGCCGCGCAGGCGCGGGTCGCATAGTTCAGGGCTTCGGGGCCATGCATCACCCCCTTGGGCACGCCGGTGCTGCCGGAGGTGAAGCCGATGAGCGCGGTATCGCGATCGCGCGGATCGACCGACCGTTCGCCGGCGGCTGCGGCCACCTCGGGCAGGGCGCTGCCGGCGCCGCTCACCTTGGCGGCATGGCCGAGCAAGGATTCGAGCGAGGCAAGGTCGCCCGCTCCGAGCTTTGGCGATACGGGGCAGAAGGTCGCCTGCAGCGATGATATGGCAAGCGCCGTCGCGATCGTCGCAGGGCTTTTATGCGCGGTGACGAGGACGCGGTCGCCCGGCTCGACCCCTACCGCCTTCAGCAGAGCCGCGATCTCCACCGCCTGCCCTCGCAGCTCTTCCCGACTCCACAGGCGATCATCGCAATCCGCCAGGGCAAGCGCGTCCGGTTCGGCGTCGGCAAGGCGGACGAATTGCGGCCAGAGCCGCTCGGCGTCCCATTCGAACGCCGGATGGCTTTGCTCTTCAGGCAAGGGATTGCCCTCCATCGACCAGGAAGGTCTGACCGGTGATGAAACTGCCTGCGTCCGACGCCAGCAGGGCCAGCGTGCCTGCCACTTCGTCCGGGCGGCCGAAGCGGCGCATCAATATGCCCGCCCGCGTCTTTTCCTGAATGGCGGGATCGAGCGTTTCGGTCATCCCCGTCTCGATCGATCCGGGCGCGATGGCGTTGACGCGGATATTGTGCCCGGCCCATTGGGCGGCGAGATCGCTGGTCAGGTGAACGATTGCCGCCTTGCTGGTGGTATAGGGAACGACCTGCCCGGCGTCCGGCTGATAGGACAGGAATGCGCCCACCGACGCGATATTGACGATGGCGCCGCCGCCCGCCGCGATCATATGGCGCGCGGCGTGGCGGCAGGCGAGGAAGGTGCCGGTCACATTGACGTCCATCACCTTCTGCCAGCCCTTGAGCGGGATGTCCTGCGGCAGACCCCACCAGGAGGCGCCTGCATTGTTGATGAGGATGTCGAGCCCGCCCAGCCGGTCGACCGTTCCCGCGACCGCCGTCTCCACCGACGCCTCGTCGGCGATGTCGCAGGAAAGGCCGACAGCCGGAACCCGGAACCGCTCGGCTATGCCGGCCGCCAGATCGGCGCAGTCGGCCTCCGTGCGGGACGCAAGGGCGACGGCGCAGCCGAGGTCCGCCAGCGTTGCGGCCATGGCTTCGGCCAGCGCGCCGCGTCCGCCGGTTATGAGCGCGCGCCTGCCGTCCAGACGGAATTGCGCGGCGGTGAAACCGGGGTTCCAGTCAGCCATGATCGTCTCCGGCAAGCAGATCGACCTCATCGGTGATGAGGATGATGCGGCGACCGCCCATGCCCTTTGTCTGGGCGGTCGCCGCCTTCCATTCGGGCGAGGCGAAGGCGGCGTCTAGCGCCGCCTGATCGGCGAAGGTCAGCACGGCGTGGCCGTCCCAGCCCGGCGCTTCCGGATTATCATAATCCTTCGTCACCGCGCCGTGCCGATAGGCTATCAGCCCCGGCAGGACCCTGGCGGCGTCGGCATGCGGCCCGCGCCACCAGCTGGTGAACTGCTCGTGCGTCCAGTCCTGCGGCCGGCTGGCCAGGACGACCATGCTGACCGCCATGGCTTACTTGCCCGTCCAGACCGGCTGGCGCTTTTCGAGGAAGGCCGCGACGCCTTCCTTCGCATCGGCGGAGTGATGCACCACGTTGCAGGTCATCGTCTCCAGCGTGATGAGCGAGTTGGTGTCGGCGTCCATGCCGCGATTGACCGCCATCTTGGTCATCCACATGCAGAAGGGGCTCTTGTCGATCAGCGGCGCGCAGAAATCCTGGATCAACTGCTCCAACTGGTCGCTGGGCGCCGAGGCGTTGCACAGGCCCCATTCGACGCATTCCTTGCCGGACAAGAGCTTGCCGGTCAGCATCAGTTCCTTCGACTTGCGCATGCCGATATAGCGGGGCAGGCGATAGATCGGGCCGGCACCGCCGAACAGGGCGCGGCGGATGTGGAAGTCGCCGATCTTGGCGTCGTCGGCGGCAATGCCGAAATCGCAGGAGATGAAGAGTTCGAACCCGCCGGCGACGGCATAGCCCTCGACGCAGGCGATGGTCGGCTTTTTCATGTTGTAGATCTTGTCATAGGTGCGCGCGGAGTCGATCGCGAGCTGAAGCGAGGTGCTGGTCTCGTGCAGCACCGGACCCACCAGTTGTCCGAGATCCGCACCGGCGCAGAAGGTGTGGCCGCGACCGCGGAACACGACGGCCAGCACCGAATCGTCCTCGGCCGCCTTGTCCACCGCCACCTCAAGGTCGCGCAGAAGCTGGGGGCTGACGCAATTCTTCACATGGGGACGGTTGAGCCAGATCGTGCAGATGCCGTTGTCGGCCACTTCATATTGGATGACGTCCTTTTCCGGTTCCATGTAACTCTCTCCTTGGCAAAGATGTGAAAAGATCGGTCGTTTCAGCGGGCGATGCCGCCTTCTTCAGGCGGGGCGAGCATGCCGCCCACCGCCATCCAGGCGGCGATCCCCGCCGATGGAACGGCGCAGAGCACCGCTTCGGCAATTTCCTCGTCGCTCGCGCCGGCATTGCGCGCGCCGCGCACATGGGTCGCCGCCATGGGGCTGTATCCCGCCGCCAATATGGCGAGCAGAAGCAGTTCGCCATATTTGGGCGAGAGCGGGTTGGCGTCGATGCTGCCTCGCCGCATGAGATAATAGGCGTCAGCGGCCTGGGGCACGAGGCGCATCAGCGCGCCGAGCGGCGCCGGGATGCTTCCCGCCCAATAGGCCCGAAAATTGGCTTCCGCCTCTCCCTCCGCCGCCGTCGGCAGCGGTTGCGGCTCCGGCGCCTGGGCGTCGCCAAAACTGCCCTCGATGATCTGCGCGAAATCGAGCGCCGCCGCCTCGCCGCGAAGGCTGGACAGCACGATAAGGCCTGCGGTCGCCTCCTTCGAGGTCAGGCCAAGCTTCACGCCGCGTTCCAGTTCCCGGCGCGCAAGGGGCAGATGGCGGCGATCGACGGCAGCCACCGCCGCGAACAGCGCTTTCAGGCGAGCGGGCACCGCGCCGTCCGACTCGATCACGGATCGGAAAATGTCATATCCTGCAAGCGTGTACGGCGCATAGCCCTGCAACAGGGCTACATCCATGATTGGGCTATTCGTCATCGCTTGCTCTCCTGCGATCCAGATGATCGACCGACTGGTCGGGCGTCAACCAAAAATTTCTTCCCTGACCAGTTTGACAGCCGACCAGTCGGTCGACTACTTATCGCTCGACCGATCGGTCGGGTGAGTATTAGAACGGAAACAGGCCGGCTCGAAGCCGGCGGCGTAATTGGAGCGGATGCGTGGATTTCGAACAGTCGGCCAAATCCAGGGAATGGATGGAGCGCGTAAGGGCGTTCATGGAGGAGCACATCGTTCCTGCCGTTCCCGTCTATCACAGGCAATCCGCCGCGATCGATCGCTGGACCGAAATCCCGCCCGTGTTCGACGAACTCAAGGACAAAGCGCGGGAGGCGGGGCTGTGGAACATCTTCATGCCGCCATCTGAGCATGACGATGAATTTTTCACCAGCGTGGGCCTCACCAATGTCGAATATGCGCCGATCGCCGAACTAATGGGCCGGATTTCCTTCGCCAGCGAGGTGTTCAACTGCATGGCGCCGGACACCGGCAATTTCGAGGTGCTGCATCGCTATGGCACGGCCGAGCAGAAGCAGCGCTTCATGGTGCCGCTGCGCGACGGCAAGACCCGGTCCGCCTTCCTGATGACCGAACCGGCCGTCGCTTCATCCGACGCGCGGAACATCCAGACCGACATTCGCCGCGACGGAAGCGACTATGTCATCAACGGCCGGAAATGGTGGTCGTCGGGAGCGGGCCATCCGCGCTGCGACTTCTTCATCGTCATGGGCAAGACCGATCCGGACGCCGCGCCCTACCGGCAGCAATCGATGATCCTGGTGCCGCGCGACACGCCGGGCGTGACGCTTGTGCGGCACCTCCCCGTCTTCGGTTACGATCATGCGCCGCACGGCCATTTCGAGGTGGCGCTGGAGAATGTGCGCGTGCCGGCGGAGAATATGCTGCTGGGCGAAGGCTGCGGCTTCGAGATCGCACAGGGCCGCCTTGGTCCTGGGCGCATCCACCACACGATGCGCAATATCGCGACGATGGAAGTCGCGCTGGAAAAGATGTGCCGACGCCTCCTTTCGCGACGGGCCTTCGGCAAGGTCATCGCCGAACATTCGGTCTGGGAGGAACGGATCGCCCGCGCCCGTTGCGAGATCGAGATGGCGCGCCTGCTGTGCCTGAAGGCCGCGCATATGATGGACACGGTCGGCAACAAGGCCGCCCGCGCCGAAATCGCGATGATCAAGATCGCCGCGCCGAAAATGGCGCAGCAGATCGTCGACGACGCGATCCAGGCGCATGGCGGCGGCGGCGTCAGCGACGATTTCGGCCTGGCGGAGCTTTGGGCGAACACCCGCATCGTGCGGCTGACCGATGGGCCCGACGAGGTTCATGAACGCCAACTCGCCCGGATGGAACTCGCCAAATATGCGGAAGGCGCAGCGTCGTGAGCGCCGCGCAGCCTGCCGCGACGATCGGCTCGACGGTCGATGTCGCCGTCAACAGTGCGTTCGACGAAGCCCGACTTGCCGCTTATCTGGCGGGCCGGATCGCGGATTTTTCCGGACCCATGCGCGTCCAGCGGTTCGAGGGCGGACAGTCCAACCCGACCTTCCTTCTGTCGACGCAGGACCAAAGCTATGTCCTGCGGCGCAAGCCGGCGGGCGTTTTGCTGAAATCCGCCCATGCGGTGGATCGCGAATATCGCATCACCATGGTCCTGCACGAAGCCGGCCTGCCCGTCGCCGAACCGCTGCTGCTGTGTGAGGACGAGGATGTGATCGGCAGCATCTTCTATGTGATGCGCTACGTTCCGGGACGCAGCTTCTGGGACCCGCTTATGCCGGGCCTAGACCGTGCGGAGCGCGCCGCGATCTATGACTCCGCCAATGAAACGCTTGCCCGCCTGCATCTGGTCGACTTCGCGGCGCTCGGGCTCTCCGACTATGGCAAGCCGGGCAATTATTTCGCGCGGCAGATTTCCCGCTGGTCGCGGCAATATGATGCGTCGCGCACCCGCGACATCCCGGAGATGGACCGGCTGATAGACTGGCTGCCCGGCGCGATCCCGCCCACGGAAGAGCGCACCACGATCATCCATGGCGACTATTCCTTCCACAACCTGCTGGTCCATCCGACCGAGCCGCGCGTATCCGCCGTCATAGACTGGGAGTTGTCGACCCTGGGCGATCCGCTCGGCGACCTCACCTACCATATGATGGAGTGGTTCAGGCCTGAGGGTGTGGACGTGCGCGGAACCCTGCGCGGCGCCGATCTTGCCGCGCTCGGCATTCCCACGGCCGAAGATTACGCCCGCCGCTATTGCGAGCGGACCGGCCTTCGCGGCGATCCGACGCATCCTTTCTATCGCGCCTTCAACCTGTTCCGGGTGGCCGCCATTCTGCAGGGCATCGCCGGCCGGGCGCGCGACGGCGTGCAGACCGCAAGCAATGCCGCCGACATCGTCACACGGATCGAACCACTCGCCAAGGCCGCCTGGCTGGCGGCGCGGGAGGCCGGCGCAGTCTGATCTTCTGACAGGATGAAACGAGATTTCAGGGCGAAAGACAAAATGGCCCTAATCAGAGGGAGAGAGATGATGACAAGGTTCAAGATTGGCCGATTGGCGCTCCTTTCGGGATGCGCGTTTGCCGGGATCATCGTGCCGGCCCATGCGCAAACAGCGGCGACGGCGACGACCGAACCGCAGTCGGCGGAGGATGCCGCCGCGCCTTCCACGCGAGACATCATCGTTACCGGAACGCGCGTCGTGCGCGACGGCTACAACCAGCCGACGCCCGTCACCGTCGCGCCCACCACGGAACTGGAGAAGGCGACCCCCACCAACCTTGCCGATGCGATCAACAAGCTGCCGCAATTCGCCAACTCGGTCAGCCCGCAGTCGAACAGCCAGTTGCAGGGCAATAGCGGCGAGCATGGCAATCTGCTCAACCTGCGCGGCGTCGGACCGACGCGGGCGCTGATCCTGCTCGACGGCATCCGCGTGCCGCCCACGACATTCCGCGGCGCGGTGGACGTCAACACGATTCCGCAACTGCTGATCCAGCGCGTCGACGTCGTGACCGGCGGCGCATCGGCGGTCTACGGCTCCGACGCTGTCAGCGGCGCGGTCAACTTCATCCTCGACAAGAAGTTCGAAGGCGTGAAGGGCGTCGCGCAGCGCGGCGTATCGACCCGCGGCGACCTCGGCAACTATCGCATCGGCATTGCGGGGGGCCTCAGCTTTGCGGGCGATCGCGGCCATATCCTCGCCTCGGTCGAGCGTTTTCACAGCGATGGCATCAAGCGCAGCGCGCGCATCTATGGTGACGACGCCTATGCGGCCGTGGGTTCGGTCCCCGGGTCGACCGCCGCACCGGGCCGCGAGGCAAACCCGTTCATCTTCCTGCCGAACCTGCGTTTCACGACGAACGACTATAATAACGGTATCATCCTGACGAGCACCGTGCCCTCACTCACCAATAATATCTTCCTGCCGGGCGGCGCGGTGCGGCCCATCCAGCGCGGCACAGCCACTGGTACGCCGGGCACCAATGTGGGCGGCGACGGCCTTTATATTCCCGGCTTCAACCAGTTGATCGCGCCGCTGACGACGACACAGGGCTTTGGCCGCCTGGCCTACGACCTGACGGACGGGCTGACGGCGCATGTCCAGGGCAGCTACTCGCGCAGCGTCACCAGCTACGATACGCAGGCCCAGTCTGTGCTCGGCTTCCGCTTCTTCAGCGGCAACGCCTTCCTGAACCCGGCGGTCCAGGCGCAAATGGGGCCGAATGACAGCTTCACCGTCTTCCGCTTCATCGGCGAGCAGGGGCCGATCCCGACGCGGGAGGCGACCAATGCCTATCTCATCAACGGCGGCCTTGAATGGAACCTTGGCGGATGGAACGTCACCGCCGACTACACCCATGGCAAGTCCGTCACCAAATTCGCCCAGACGCAGGTCGAAATTCCCAAGCTGGCGGCGGCGCTGGACGCGGTTCGCGGTCCGAACAATTCGATCGTCTGCCGCGTCACGCTGACCAATCCCGGCCTCTATCCGGGGTGCACGCCGCTCAATGTCTTCGGCGCGGGAACGCCCACGACCGCCGATCTGCAAACCGTCCTTGGCGTATCCCGTTACCGCGCCATGAACACGACCGACGACTTCGTCCTGTCGGCGCGCGGGGATCTTTTCGAGCTTCCGGCAGGCCCGGTCACGGTCGCCATCGGCGGGCAATATCGCAAGCAGAAGCTGGACCTGACGTCCAATTCCGATCCCGCCGTGCCCGTCGACTTCACCGGGTTGCGGGGCATTCCGGCCAATCGCATGACCCGCTTCAACAACACCAATGTCGGCTCGGCCTTCGGCAAGCTGAACGTGAAGGAAGTGTTTGCCGAAGCGCAGGTTCCGGTATTCAAGGGCCAACCCTTCGCCGAGGAGCTGAGCCTCAACGGCGCTTTCCGCCTGACCGACTACAGCACCAGCGGAAGCGTCAAGACCTGGAAGGTCGGCGCGGTCTACAAGCCGATCCAGGACGTGATGTTCCGCGTCACGCGCTCGCGCGATATTCGCGCGCCCTCGCTGTTCGAACTGTTCGCGGGCGTTCAGACTGCGCCGGTGAACTTCAACGACCCTCACACCGGCCAGCCGGGTTCGATCCGTCAATTCAGCGGCGGCAACCCCGACCTCGATCCCGAAACCGGCGACACGTTCGCGGCGGGCGTGGTCCTCAGCCCCAGTTTCCTGCCCGGCTTCGACGTTTCGGTCGATTATTACGACCTCAAGATCAAGGGCGCCATCGCCACGCAAGGGCTGAACGATGTGGTCAACGAGTGCGAAACGTCGAACGGCACGTCGCCGACCTGCGCCCTTATCGAAAGGCCGCTGCCGTTCAGCGACCGGTCGGCCGCCAACTATCCGATTTCGGTGAGCCTCATCACGCAGAATATCAGCTTCCTGCGCACCAGCGGCCTCGACATCACCATGTCGTACCGGACCAAGCTGGGCGATGGCGAACTCACGCTGCGCGCCTTCGCCAACTATCTGGACCGGTACAAGACGCAGACCAATTCCATCGCGCCGGTGATCGATTATGCCGGCCATGGCGTCAACAGCCAGACCGGCTATGCCTATCCCAAGTTCAGGGGCACGCTCAGCGCCAATTACACCAATGGGGGCCTCACCCTGTTCGTGCAGGAATCGATGATCGGCAAGGTGACCATCGGCAACCTCAAGAACGATCCGACGTCCTTTTATGCGGTCCCGGCGATCAAGCCGGTCTTCTACACCGACGCCACGGCATCCTATAAGTTCGACGTGCGCGGGGAGCCGGAACTGTTCGTGACGGCCACGAACCTGTTAGACCGCAAGCCGCCG
The DNA here is from genome assembly GCF_001580035.1 of Sphingobium sp. 22B. Classification (NCBI taxonomy): domain Bacteria; kingdom Pseudomonadati; phylum Pseudomonadota; class Alphaproteobacteria; order Sphingomonadales; family Sphingobiaceae; genus Sphingobium; species Sphingobium sp. 22B. The sequence continues at coordinate 124,176 of NZ_LTAB01000006.1, forward strand.
CTGGTCGCCGCAGCCGCCGCGCCGGGCCTTCTCTATCCGACCCTGTTCACGCTCTACAACGTCGCCGGGCGCACGCTCACGGCGGGGGTCCGTTTCAAGTTCTGATGGATTGCCGAACGGACTGCCCGCAAGGGAAGTTCGATAGTCCGGGGAGGCTCGCCCAAAGCGGGCCTCCCTTCAATCCCGGAGCCATTCAAGAGGTAAACGCATGAACAGCCCTCCCATCGGACTCACCGCCCCGCCGACGACCTCCGCAGCCGGGTTGCGCCGTACGATGCTGGTCATGCTGGGCCTGGTTTCGATGTTCAACTATATCGATCGCACGGTCCTGTCGGTGCTTCAGGAACCGATCAAGCGCGAACTGGGGCTAAGCGACGGCCAGCTCGGACTGCTGACCGGCCTTGCCTTCGCGCTGTTCTACGCGACGCTGTCCCTTCCGATCGCGCGTCTGGCGGATCGCTTCAATCGCCGCAACATCATCGCCGCCTCGCTCGCCACCTGGAGCGGCATGACGGCGCTGTCGGGCCTGGCGACCGGTTTTGGCTCTCTGGTAGCCTTCCGCATCGGCGTCGCGCTGGGAGAAGCGGGTTCCGTGCCGGCTTCCCATTCCATCATCGCCGATTACTACCCGCCCGAAAAACGGGTGACGGCGCTTGCCCTGTGGGGACTGGCGCTCCCGGCCGGGATCATGCTCGGCTATGCGTCGGGCGGCTGGATCGCCTCGGCGCTGGGATGGCGTCTCGCCTTCGGGGTGATCGGCGTCGCGGGGCTGGCGCTGGCGCCGATCGTCCTGCTGCTGGTGCGGGAGCCTGCGCGGACGGGGTCAGGCCCTTCGATCCGAACGGACAAAGCGCCGCCCCTCGGCGAAGCCATGCGCTTCCTGTGGCGGCTGCGGACCTATCGCTACATGCTGATCGGCACGACCCTTCATGCCTTCGCCCAATATGCGATGATGAGCTGGTCCGCGCCCTTCTACATGCGCGTCCACCACATGCCGCTTGCCGACGTCGCCTCCTGGCTGGCGCTGATGAACGGGCTGGGCGGCGGCATCGGCATCTATTTGGGCGGCCGCCTGTCGGACGCGGCGGGATCGCGCAACCCGGCGGGCCGCGTCTGGGTGAGCGCCGCCGCGATGCTCCTGATGGTGCCCGCCGCACTGGTCCAGTTCCTGATCCCTTCGCTGGCGGCGTCGCTGGCGTTCGGCTTCTTGGCGACCATGCTGATGTTCTTCTATTACGGCCCGATCATAGGCGTCCCGCAATCCGTCGTTCCGCCGCGCATCCGGGCACTTACGTCGGCCGTGACCCTGCTGGTCTTCAATCTGTTCGGGCTCGGTCTGGGGCCGGCGGTGACGGGGTTCCTCAGCGATTATCTGGCGGCGGCGGATGGGATGCACGACACATCGCTGCGTTACGCGCTTTCGGCTGTGGTGCTGTTCTCGCTCGCGGGCGCCGGCAGCATCGCCTGGGCATCCCGCTTCTACGCGGACGATCTCAAACGGCAGTGAGTCTCACGCCACCGTCCGGCCATTGTCGATCACGATTTCCGCCCCGTTCAGCCGGGCGGACTCGTCCGACACCAGGAACAGGACCAGGTCGGCGACATGCTCCGGCTGCCCCTCATGCCTTTGGGCGGCTTCGCGCAATCCGGGCGCGGCGAAGCGATAGGCCTCGCGGACCATCTGCGTATCGTGCGAGCCGGGGAGAACCACATTGGCGCGAACCGGATAGTCCTGCTGCTGGCAATGCACGATCAGGCTGCGCGTCATGGAGAGTACGGCGCCCTTGGCCGCGCTATAGGCGAACACCGCCGGATTGCCCCGGATCGCGGCCACGGACGCGATGTTGACGATCGATCCCGCCCCGCTGGCCGCCAGCGCCGGCAGGCAGGTCTTGCATCCCAGAAACGTCCCTTCCGCCGAAACGGCCATCACGCGGCGGAATGCCTCCAGCGACGACTGCTCGACCGTTTCGAAGGCGGCAATGCCCGCATTGTTGACCAGCGCATCGAGCCGGCCATGCGCCCGCATGATCTTTGTCAACGCGGCCTGCCATTGCGCTTCGCTGGTCACGTCCAGGCGAAGCGCCATCGCTGCCGGAAGCGTCTCGACGACCCGTTGCGCCTCCTCCTCGTCGACATCGGCGACGACCACCCGCGCGCCCTCGCGCGCCAGCGCTTCGGCGTCGGCCTTGCCCAGCCCCTGCGCCGCGCCGGTCACGAGGACGACCTTCCCCTCAACCCTGCCCTTCTTCGCCATGGCCGATCCCTTCAGGCCGCCAGGGCGGCACGGGCGGCGGTTCCACCGCCATGGAGACGCGACAGCAGCAGCACGCGCCGCAGCCCACGCCCGACCGCAAGTTCATCGGTCACACCCATGCCGCCATGCAACTGCACCGCCTCCTCCGCGAGCTTCAAGGCAGCGTCGCCAATATAGGCCCTTGCTGCCGTCACGGCCCGGACCCGTTCTTCCTCCTCGGCCAGGGCCGATTTCAAAAGCAAAGATCGGGATTGCTCCAGCCAGGTGTACATCCGGGCGCAGCGATGCTGCACGACCTGAAAGCTCGCGATCGGCTTGCCGAACTGGTGGCGCTGCCTGACATAATCGACGGTCAGGTCAAGCAAGGTCGCCATCGCGCCGACCAGTTCGGCGACGATCGACAGGCCGGCCAGGGCTTGAGCCTCTGCCCACGCGCTCCCCGGAATCGTGAGCGGCACGGCATGCACCGCATCGAATCGCACATGGGCTGCCATGCTGCCGTCGACCAGACGAACCGGCATCCTGCGGAGGCCGCTGTCCTGCCCATCGACCAACAGAAGCGCGCCCGCTTCCGTCTCCACGACAAAGGCGTCGGCATCCATGCCGTCCCGGACGATGCCCGCCGATCCGCAGAGCCTTCCGTCCGCCATCGTACCTCCCGGCGCAAATGCGAGCAGAGCCTCCCCTTGCATCAGCCTGTCGCCCCAGCGCCGGGCCACAGTATCACCAGCGATTGCCCGGCCGCAGAGCAGAACGGCTTCGGTCAGTGGCGTGATCGCAAGGGCGCGCCCCATCTCTTCGGAGACGATCATCACCTCCACCGCGCCGCCACCCAGGCCGCCTGCCTGCTCCGGCGTCAGCAGGGCGAAAAGACCGAGTTCCCCCAATGCGCGCCAGTCGTCGGGAGACATCGGCCCTTTCGCCATGGTCGCCGCGTCATAGCGGTCCGCCAGAAAGCGGCGGACCATGTCGCGGACCATCACCTGCTCATCGCTGAGCGCGAGGTTCATGGCTCAGAGCACCTCAATGATCGAGGCGTTGGCGATGCCGCCGCCCTCGCACATGGTCTGAAGGCCGTAGCGCTGGCCCCGCGCCTTGAGCGCATGGATGAGCGTCGCCATCAGCTTCGTGCCCGTCGCGCCGAGCGGATGGCCGAGCGCAATCGCGCCGCCATTGACGTTCAGCCTCTCCGGGTCCGCATCGAGCGCCTTCATCCATGCCAGGGGGATCGACGCGAAGGCTTCGTTCACTTCGAACAGATCGATGTCCTTCATCGTCATGCCGGCGCGGTCGAGAACCCGCCGCGTCGCCGGGATCGGCTCCTCCAGCATGATGACCGGATCGCCCGCGGTGACCGCCAGGTTGACGATGCGGGCGATGGGCGTCAGGCCATGCGCCTTGACGGCCGCTTCGGACGCGACGAGCACGCCGCTCGCGCCGTCGCAGATCTGGCTCGCGGTCGCCGCCGAAAGCGTGCCGCCCTCGCCCAGCAGCTTGACCGAACCGATCGACTCCATCGACGCATCGGCCCGGACCCCTTCGTCGCGGTCGTGGATCGCCTGCTCCCCTTCCGCCGTGACGATGGGCACCGGCACGATCTCCCTGTCAAAGGCGCCCGCATCCATGGCCGCCGCCGCCTTCCGGTGGCTGGCGAGCGCGAACCGGTCATGATCGTCGCGGGTGAAGCCATATTTGTCGGCGATCATCTGCGCGCCCTGAAACTGGCTGAACATCTCCACGCCATAGCGCTTCTGGATCGCCTCGGAGAAGGGGTTGGCGCCGATGCCGCTCGCCTTGGCCAGCGTAATGGGGGAGCCCATCGGCACCCGCGTCATGCTTTCGACGCCCCCTGCGATCACGATGTCCTGAAGGCCCGACATGACCGCCTGCGCCGCGAAATGCACCGCCTGCTGGGACGAGCCGCACTGCCGGTCGATCGTCACCGCCGGCACGCTGTCGGGCAGGCTGGAGGCGAGCACGATGTTGCGGCCGAAGGCGAAGGTCTGCTCGCCCACCTGGCTGACGCAGCCGATGATCACATCGTCGATCGCGGCGGGATCGACACCGGCGTCGGCGACCAGCGCGTCCAGCACCAGAGCACCGAGATCGGCGGGGTGCCACCCGGCAAGCCGGCCATTGCGGCGGCCACCGGCGGTGCGGCGGGCGGAAACGATATAGGCTTCAGGCATGATGCATCCTTCTTGTGTCTAGAGGCCGAGGGCGGCCTTCGCGATGAGTGTGAGCTGTATTTCGCTGGTGCCGCCGAAGATCGACCAGGCGCGGGCGTTGAGGTAGCGGGCCGCCGCGACCTGCGCTTGCGCCGAACCGACCGGAGCGGGCATGGCGTCGCCGTAGAAGGGGCGTTCGACCGGCAGTTGAAGACCGGCGAGGCCGAAGGCGTCCACCGCCAGCGCCTCAACGCCCTGCCGGATTTCGGACGCCAGCAGCTTGGTGGTCAGGCTGCGCGGGTCGGGCGCGGCGCCATGCTCGATCTCGATCAGCGTCCGAAGCTCTGTCATCTCCAGCGCTTCCGCCTCCAGTTGGAGCCTGAAGGCGCGATCCGCCAGTTCGCCGGTCAGCGGGCCCGCCGATGTCCGCAACCGGGCAAGATCAGCCAGAAGCGCCGGGGCGAAGCTGGACCCGCCCCGCTCATTCTCCAGCAGGAACTTGGCGATAGACCAGCCTTGCCCTTCGTCGCCGACACGGTCCGAGACCGGCACCCGTACTTCATCGAGGAAGACCTCGTTCAGTTCGTGATCGCCCGATGCGCTGAGGATCGGCTTCACCATCACGCCGGGCAGCGCCATGTCGATCAGCAGGAAGCTGATGCCTTGCTGCGGCTTCACGTCCGGGTCGGTCCGGACCAGGGCGAACAGCCGGTTCGCATATTGGGCCTGCGTGGTCCAGATCTTGTGGCCCGACACGACATAATGATCGCCATCGCGCACGGCGCGGGTGCGCAGGCTTGCAAGGTCGGAGCCCGAGCCGGGTTCGGAAAACCCTTGCGCCCACACATGTTCGGCCGTGCGCAGGCGCGGGAGATAATGGTCCTTCTGCGCTTGGGTACCATAGGTGTAAAGCACCGGCCCCACCAGCTTCAGGCCCATGCCGGGCAGAATTGGCGCGCCTGCCTCCGCGCATTCCTTCTCGAAGATCCAGCGCTGGACCGGCGTCCATCCCGGCCCGCCCGCATGGTCCGGCCAGTGATAGACGAGCCATCCCTTCGCTTCCAATATCGCCTGCCATGCGCGCGCGATGTCGGGTTCAGCGAAGACGCCGGATGTCAGCGCGGCACCGCGCCGCAATTCGGGCGAAAGCGATGCGGCGAGGAAAGCGCGCACCTCCTTGCGGAACGCATGCTGCTCTTGGCTAAGCGCCAGGTCCATGGCGTCAGCGCTCCACGATGGCGACGGCGGAGACGCCCGGTGCGCCATAAACGTGGCTGTAACCGAGGCGCAGCCTGCCCGGCGCCTGTCGTGCGCCCGCCTGCCCGATCAACTGCACATAATTCTCATAGACCTGGCGAAGCCCCGATGCGCCGATCGGCTCCCCGCAGGCAAGGCACCCGCCATCTGTGTTGACCGGCAGGCTGCCGTCGATCCGCGTGCGGCCCTCAGCGATCCATGCGGTCTGCTCGCCATCGGCGCAAAAGCCATTCTCCGCCATGTGCATGATCTCGGCCCCCGCCTCCGTGTCCTGAAGCTGTGCGATGTCGATGTCCTCGGGGCCGACGCCTGCCATCTCATAAGCCGCTTGGGACGCGACGCTGGTCGGTGAACCGCCACGCTCCAGATCGAGCGCTGGCGAGAAGACCTCGAACGAACCGGGCGGCCGGGTGCGGACCGCCGCGGCACGCAACCGCACCGCCGGCAGGCCAAGTTCGCGCGCTTTCCTGCCGCTCGCCAGCAGCAGCGCCACCGCGCCTTCGCCCGGCGAGCAGAACATGAATTTGGTGAGCGGGTCGCTGACCATCTGCGAATGGAGGATGGTGTCGATGTCCACGGCTTCGCGCCGCCAGGCATGATCGGCGAGAACGCCGTTGGCGAACGCCTTCTCGGCGACCGCACCCAGCGTGTGCGGGGTGATGCCATATAGGCTCATATAGCGCTGGATCTTCATGGCGAAGAATTGGGTGGTCAGCATCAGCCCCGTCTCGCCATACCAGTCCGGCAATCCCCAGTCCGCCGGCAGGGGCGAGAAGGAGCCGCGCGGGTGCTTGTCGAAACCTACCGCGAGGCCAAGATCGAACTCGCCGGACTTGATCGTGCTGTAGGCGCCGAACATGGCCGACCCGCCGGTCGCGCAGCCGTTGGCGACGTTGATGAAGGGAATGCCGGTAAGCCCCAGTTCCGACACCATCGTGTCCGCATTGCCGGCGGCGTCCGATCCGCCGAAGGCGAACTGGACATCGCGCCATGCCAGCCCCGCCCGTTCGAGCGCCTGGCGAACGGCGAAGACGCCCTGCTGCAGGCCCGAAAGGCCGGGCGTGCGGCCGAAGGGATGAATGCCCGCGCCGACGATGAAGACGTCTTCGCTCATATCCCGGCGCTCCCGTCCGGCGCGAAGCCGAAGCTGGTGCGCAGGGTCCCGTCCGTCATCTCGAAGGGCAGCGGCACGATCCGCATCGCCATGCCGATTGCCAGAGCATCGAACGCCACATCGACCAGACGCCCCTCGACGATCAGCGCCCCATCCAGCTCGACATAGCCCACGGCATAGGGCTCGAACGCTTCCGGGCCGGCATAGGGCGGCGACTTGGGGCGGAAGCGCTGGATAGTCCACGACCAGAGCCGGCCTGTGCGCGGCAGCAGGACGCGCTCGTAGCGCGGGTCGTCTTCCGGTCGCGCCGGAAAGCACAGGCGATTGGTTGCCCGCTCTCTGGAGGCAAACAGCGCAATGCCCTCTGTATCGGGGCAGATGAGGCCGTCGGCTATCGGAACAGGCAGGGTATCGGGCATCTCTTGTCTCCTTCCGAAGACATAGCGCCCGACCGTTCGGTCGGCTTCTGACCAATGCGACAGGGGTTAGTTTATCATGCCCAGAAAGCCGAGCTGCGCCGCCTTGAACATCGTCTGGTCGCGGTTGACCGCGTCCAGCTTCACGGATGCCGATCGGATGTGGAATCGCACCGTGGTGCGTTGCAGGCCCAGGATGATGCCGATTTCCTCGTTCGTCTTTCCGGCAGCCGCCCAGCGCAGGCATTCCACTTCGCGCTTGGTCAAGGATATGCTCCCCAGCCCGGGCCGCGCCCGCGCCGTCACTTTGACATAGCTTTGCACAAAGGCCCGCGCGAGCACAGCCAGAGCGTCCGCGGCACAGGCATAGGCATCGGACAGGTCGTTGGCCTCGGGCTCGGGCGAGAGGAAACTGGCTGCGCCGATCTGCCCGAACGGCAGGTGGATCGGAACCACGATCGCGGCCGCCGTCATGGCCCGGATTCGGAAATCGTGCAGGTCGATCACGTCGAGCAGCGGGTTGGGCAGGCGGGTGAAAAAGCCATGCGCGTTGCACCAGAACGGCTCCGCCTCCACCCGGCAGGCGTGAACGATGGGCGAGGAAAGGGCAAGCTGGGGCACCTCCCACCAGCGCGACTCCTCACCGCGAAAACCAAAGACCTCGCTTGCCAGCACGGCGCCATTCCCGTCGCGCATCGGTTCGCGGGAGGCCACATTATGCGTGACCGCCGTGCGCAGCCCGCAAAGGTCCATCACCGCATCGCGCAGCCGCTCCGCCGCCGGTCCTATCCCCCCCGGCTCCGAAAAGCGGACCGCGTCGATCAGGGCGGCGGACGGCATCGTGCAGGAGTGGCCGGCAGCGGACATGATCAGCGGTCCTTCAGGCTCAGCCCCTCGAAAAAGGGCTGGCAGATCGCGTCGGCGACATCCTCGGGCGGTCTGCGCTTGGCCAGGGGAGGATACCATTTATAGGCCCAGTTGCACATGCCGAGGAAGCCAAGGGTGGTGAGCCCCGGGTCGCACGGGCGGAAATGGCCGTTCGCGATCCCCTGTTCGATGATGCCGCGCACCCGCTGCAGATAGGCGTTGCGCTGCGCCCGGATATGGTCGCGCATCTTGCCTTCCAGATCTTCATAATGGTCCATGAACGCCCGGACATAACCCGGATGCTCCGCGATCTGCCGCAGGATGTCGATGCATGCCGCGCGCAGGCGGCCCAGCGGATCGTCCGACCCCCCTTCCTCGTCGAGACCCGCCAGAAGCGCGCTCATATGAGCGTCGTGCATCGCGAAGAGGATGGCGTTCTTGCTGGGGAAATAATGGTAGAGCGTCGGCTTGCCGAGGCCCACCTCATCGGCCAGCATCTGCATCGACGCCTTGTGATATCCCACCCGGTCGAACAGCGTCGCGCAATGCCTCAATATCTCGTTGCGCTTCTCGTCATGCGCCTCGGTCGTCTGCCGTTTCTTTGTTGCTTCTCGCGCCATCGCCGGCTCTGTTCCCTGTTCTGCGTCCTACCTCTCACAAAGGTAAGTCGACCGTCTGGTCGGTTCCTCCTAGGGATGGCGGCTGGATGAAAAGAATGCAAGCGCGAGGGAGCGGACGATGCAAGTTGAGGGCAAGACAGCGCTGGTCACCGGAGCGAGTTCGGGTTTGGGCCGGCATTTCGCTCGCCTGCTGGCGCGGGAAGGGGCGATGGTCGTGATAGCTGCGCGCCGAGTCGACGCGCTCTCGGCGCTCTCCGATGAGATTGGGCGACAAGGCGGCACATGCATTCCCGTCGCCATGGATGTGACCGATCCGGACGCGGTCGCGGCGGCCTTCCGGCAAATCGAGCGCGACCTTGCGGCGCCTCTCTCCATCCTCGTCAACAATGCAGGCGTAGCCCACATGCGTGCGGCGCTCGATCTCAGCGCAACCGAGTGGTCGCAGGTGCTCCAGCCCAATCTGACCGGCGCCTTCCTCGTGGCCCAGCAGGCGGCGCGCATGATGCGGGGCGAAGGCGGGACGATCGTCAACGTCGCCTCGATCCTGGGGGAACGCGTGTCCAAGGGGCTGGCCGCCTATGCCGCCAGCAAGGCCGGCCTCATCCAGTTGACAAAGGCGCTTGCGCTGGAATGGGCGGCGTTCGACATCCGGGTCAACGCTCTGGCGCCCGGCTATATCGAAACGGACCTCAACCGCGACTTCTTCGCATCCGACGCAGGTCAGCGGCTCATCTCGCGCATCCCGCAGAAGCGACTGGGCCAGATGCAGGATCTGGACGGGCCGCTCCTGCTGCTATGTTCCGATCAGTCGCGCTACATGACGGGCGCGGTCATCGCGGTGGATGGCGGGCACCTCGTCAGCGGTCTTTAAGGACGGACGACCCTCACGCATCCATCGCGGTCGCGCCGATGACCCAGGCGGACAGGCCGGCGGTCGGCACGGCGCAGATCACCGCTTCGGCCACTGCTTCCTCGCTGGCGCCGGCGGTGCGCGCGCCCTTCATGTGAACGGACGCCCATGAACTATAATCAGCGACGAGGACGGTGACGAGCAGCAGTTCCGCATGGACAGGCCCCAGCGCCGTCCCCGACAAAGTCCCCTCGCGCATGAGATAATAGGCGTCGGCGCCAAGGGGCTTGACCTCGAACAGCTTGCCCAGCGAAGGGGGCATGGTGCCGAAATATTGAAGGAAATTGGCCTGCGCCGCGCCATCTTCCACCACCATGTCGTCGTCGGGCCAATCGGGATCGACGGCTTCGGGGTAGATTTCCCGGAAAAGATCATGGAAGCGCAGCGACGCCCCCTCGCCGCGCACGCTTGCCAGGATGGCGATCGCCGCGCCGGCCTCCGCCTCGGTGAGACCGGCCGCCCGGGCTTCGGCCAGTTCCCGCGTCGCGAGTTCCCGATAGCCCTTCATCGTGGCGGCGCAGGCGACGAACAATCGCTTCATCCGGGCGGGGACAGCGCCATCGGTATCGATGATCGCGCGCCAGCGGCGAAATCCCGCGACGGTCTTCGGGGCGTCGCGACGCAGGCGGCCAAGGCTGGCGAGCGGGGGCAGAAGATCAGTCATCGTCTCTCCTATAATGTATGGACCGTCCGGTCGGTTGAACATGGCTATGCCGCTTCGCGATCCCGGTCAACTTCTGATAAGGAGTTGACGTCCGACCGGACGGTCGACTACATCGCACGCTTATACAGGGCCGATCCCGGTTCGGCCGATGCGAGAGGAGCATGCCCGGATGAGGGACTTCAAGGGCAGGACGGCAGTCATTACGGGGGCCGGCAGCGGCATCGGCGCGGCGCTCGCGCATCTGGCCGCGCGGGAGGGGATGAAGCTGGTCCTCGCCGACATCAATCTTGCCGACCTTGAAGCGGTGGCCGGCACCATCGACAGCGCGGCCATCGCGCTCCACAGAACCGACGTGGCCGATCCGGAGGCGGTACAGGCTCTGGCCGACCTCGCATGGTCGCGCTTCGGCGAGGTATCCCTGCTGTGCAACAATGCCGGCGTCGTCCCCGGCGGCCGCCACCGGCTCGTCTGGGAATATGGGCTGGAGGACTGGCGCTGGGCCTTCGGGGTCAACATGGAGGGCGTAGTCAACGGCATCCGCAGCTTCGTGCCCCGGATGCTGGCCGAGGGACGGCCGGGACATATTCTCAACACCGCGTCCGTGGCCGGCTTCGTGAGCGGCGAAGGCTCCGCCGTCTATGGCGCGTCCAAACATGCCGTCGTCCGCATCACCGAAGCGCTCTATGCCGGCCTGCGTGAGCGGAACGCCCCGATCGGCGTCACAATGCTGTGTCCCGGCCTGGTTGCAACCCGCATTTACGAGGCCGAACGATCCCGCCCTGCCCATCTGCGATCCAGTGACGGGCAGCCGGCGGAAGCCGCCGAGTTCCAGTCGATTTCGGACAATCTGTTCCAGAATGCCCCATCGCCTGAGGAAGTCGCCGCGCAGGCGTTCGACGGCATCCGGAATGACCAGTTCTACGTCTTTACCACGACCCGTTACGATCCGGTGATCGCGCAGCGGACGCAATCGATCCTTGCGCGGGAAAATCCGCTATTCGACAGCCTGATTTCGCTCAGCAAGGGCAAGGCTGACGCAGAAGAGGAAAGATCGTGAGCAGGCTTCAGGCGCGGATCGCGCTCATCACCGGCGCCGCTTCGGGCATCGGGCTCGCCACCGCACGGCGCTTCGCGGCGGAGAGCGCGACACTCATCCTGGCGGACCGCAATGGAGATGCCCTGTCGGATGCGGCCAAGTCCCTGCCGGGCGACGGCCATGAGGTCGCCGTCATGGACGTCACCGATGAACAGGCATGGGTTGCGCTGGCGGATCGGATACGAACACGGTTCGGCACGCTCGACATCCTCGTGAACAATGCCGGGTTCGGCAAGTTCGCGTCGATCGCGGACACGACCTTGGCGCAATGGCGCTCGATCATCGCCGTCAATCTCGACAGTGTTTTCCTGGGCACCAAATATATGATGCCGCTGCTCGCCGCCTCGGGCCGGGGGGCGATCGTCAACATGTCCTCCATTCGGGGCATCGTGGCCGGGGCGGGCACCGGCTCCTACAGCGCGGCGAAGGGGGGAGTCCGGATGTTCACCAAGGCGACCGCCCTCGAATGCGCTGCGGCCGGCAACGGCGTGCGGGCGAACTCCATTCACCCCGGTCACATCGCGACGCCGCTGACCGCGCCCGCCTATGCCGATGCGGAAACAGCCAGGAGCCTGCTGGCGGATGTCCCGCTCGGCCGGATCGGGGAAGCGGAGGAGATAGCGGATGGAATCCTGTTCCTGGCAAGCGACGAGTCCCGCTACATGACGGGCGCCGAACTTGTGATCGATGGGGGGAGCACCGCGCAATGACCGAGCGAGCGAACAGCATCGCCTCGAAGGTGGAAGCCTTCGTCCGGACCGTGGTCATTCCCTATGAAAAGGACAGTCGCCTCGGCTTCCATGGCCCGGAAGACGCGCTCGTCATGGAGCTGCGCGCAAAAGCACGCGATGCAGGCGTGCTGACCCCGCATGTCCTGCCTGACGGATCGCATCTGACGCAGCGGGAAACGGCCATCGTCCTCATCAAGACCGGCCTGTCGCCGCTCGGCCCCCTCGCCTGCAACACCGCCGCGCCTGACGAAGGCAATATGTATCTGCTCGGAAAGGTCGGCCGCGCCGAACAGAAGACGCGATTTCTCGCCCCGCTGGTGAGGGGCGAGGCGCGCTCCGCCTTCTTCATGACCGAGCCTGCCGAAACCGGCGGCGCGGGGTCCGATCCGTCGATGATGCAGACGACCTGCCGGCTCGACGGCAATCATTGGGTCATCAACGGCCGCAAGAAGTTCATCACCGGGGCGGAAGGGGCGCGCGTCGGCATCGTGATGGCCCGATCGGACGAGGGCGCCTGCATGTTCCTTGTCGACCTGCCCGACCCGGCGATCCGGACGGTGCGCGTGATCGACACGATCGACAGTTCGATGCCCGGCGGGCACGCGGAGGTCGACATCGTCGATCTGCGCGTTCCGGCGGACCAGATGCTGGGCGCGAGCGGAGAAGGCTTCGCCTATGCGCAGATACGCCTCAGCCCTTCCCGCCTGTCCCACTGCATGCGCTGGCTCGGCCTCGCGACGCGCGCGCAGGAAATCGCCACCGACTATGCCTGCCGCCGCCACGCCTTCGGCAAGCCGCTGGTCGACCATGAAGGCGTCGGCTTCATGCTGGCGGACAATCTGATCGACCTGAAGCAGGCCGACCGCATGATCGACTGGTGCGCGGGCGTTCTCGACACGGGTTCGCTCGGCACGGCGGAAAGCTCCATGGCGAAGGTCGCGGTGTCGGACGCGCTGTTCCGCGTCGCCGACCGCTGCGTTCAGGTGATGGGCGGGACGGGCGTGTCCGGCGACACCATCGTCGAGCAGGCGTTCCGGGAAATCCGCGCCTTCCGCATCTACGACGGCCCGACCGAGGTCCATAAGTGGAGCCTGGCCAAGAAGATCAAGCGCGACTGGAAGGCGGCGCAGGGATGAACGCGGGACGATGGATGCCGGCCATGCGGCCGATGCTGGTCCTCCTGCCGATCCTTATGTCGACCGTTGGGCATGCCGAGCCAGCAAACTTCGCCGCGCCGGAAGCGCCCACTTCGCAAGCCGGATATGGCGAGGACCTGCTGCCCAGGGACGAGAAGGACCGCGCCACCCTGCTCCGGACCGTCGCATTCGACGCGACCGTCTATGGCATGGCTGCCTATCTGCATTATGAGCAACTCTATCGGCAGGTGTTCGATCGAAGTTCGAGCAATTACACCGGATTCAACCGCTTCGCGCATGAGAGGAACCTGGCGGGGCCGGACTATGCCACCTTCAAGGTGCCCAATACGGACACGCTTTACTCCACGGCCTGGATCGACCTGAGCAAGGGGCCGGTCGAAATCGACATCCCGGCCACGCAGCTCAAATATTTCACGCTCAACATCTTCGACATTTTCGGCAATCCCAGCAATCTCAGCAATCGCACGATAGGCGTCAAAGGCGGCCGCTTCCTGCTGGTGCCGCGCGGCTGGCGCGGCATCCCGCCCGCCGGGGTCACGGTCTATCCAGCCGTCACGACCCAGCTCTGGATCCTGATGCGCGCCTTCGCCCAGTCCGACGCCGAAGTCCGGACCGCCCGTGCCTTTCAGGATGCGGTCCGGATCATCGCTCCGGAAGGCGAAGGGACGGCGGACTCTGATGGCGACACATCGCCACCACCACCCGCCTCTGGCGCCATCGGCTATTTCCGGGCGCTCGACTATCTGCTTCGGGCCAATGGCTGGCAGCCGGGCGAGGAGGCGCTTGTGTCGCGATTCCGGCTGCTCAGCATAGGCGGCGACCGCCCGTTCAACCCTGACAGGCTGACCCCGGCCATGCGAGCCGCGATCGAAAGCGGTTATGCGGAGGCGCTGGACATGCTTACGCGCGCCAAGTCGCAGTTGGGCGAACCCACCGGCACGGGCTGGATGAAGGTCAACAAGGGCGTTTACGGCTTCAATTATCTGCGCCGGTCCGTCATCAACATGGCCGGCCTCGGCGCGAATGTGCGGGAGGAAAATGCGTCCTACACCACGTTCGCGGACGGCGACGGATCGGCGCTGGACGGCGCGTCGTCGCGCTACATGCTGCGGCTGCAAAGGCCTCCGCCCGTCAACAGCTTCTGGTCCGTCACGCTCTACGACGCAAAGACCTTCGCCCTTCATCCCAATCCGCTGCGCCGCCATCTGGTGAGCGACCGGACAAAGGGCCTGAAGGTGCAGAAGGATGGGTCGATCGAAATCCGCATCCAACACGCCGCATCCTCCGATGGAAACTGGCTTCCCGCACCGGCTGGCCCATTTTTCCTGGTGATCCGCGCCTACGGACCGAAGCCCGACATGCTGAACGGCCAATGGCTGCCCCCGCCCATTTCAAGGGAAGGCGACGCACGATGAATGCCCTGGTCGAAGACAATAGCGGAACCGCCGCCGTTCGCCCCGGCTATGAGATGGATCTGGGAGCGCTGGACGCCTGGATGCGCGCCCATGTCGCCGACTATGCCGGCCCGCTCAGGGTCGAGCAGTTCAAGGGCGGGCAGTCCAATCCGACCTACAAGCTGATCACGCCGGGCAAGAGCTACGTCCTGCGCAAGCAACCGCCCGGCCCCCTGCTCAAGGGTGCCCATGCGCTCGACCGGGAGGCGAGAGTGCTCGCCGGCCTCTCCGGGGCAGGATTCCCGGTCGCCGCCGTCCATGGCCTGTGCACCGACCCCGCGGTCATCGGCACGATCTTCTACGTCATGGACATGGTGGAGGGCCGCATCTTCTGGGATGCCGCGATCCCCGACCTGTCCCCTGCAGAAAGAGCCGCGCTCTTCGATGCGATGAACGCCACGATCGCCGACCTCCACAGCATCGATCATGTGGCCGCCGGCCTTGCGGACTATGGCCGACCCGGAAACTATTTCGAACGGCAGATCGCCCGCTGGTCCCGCCAATATCTTGAGGACGCGGAGGCGGGCCGCGATCCCTATATGGACAGGTTGGTGGAATGGCTCCCCGCCCACATCCCGCCGGGCGAGGAAACGAGCATCGTCCATGGCGATTTCCGCATCGACAATCTGATCTTCCACCCGACGCAGCCGCGCGTGCTGGCCGTGCTCGACTGGGAGCTTTCGACCCTGGGCCATCCGGGCGCCGACTTCGCCTATCACGCGATGATGTATCGGATGCCGCCGCATATCGTCGCCGGCCTGGGCGGCAGCGACCCGGCCGCGCTCGGCATAGCCGATGAAGAGGCCTATCTCGCCGCCTATTGCCGGCGCCGGGGGTTAGCGGACATGCCGGGCTACGACTTCTATATCGCCTTCAACTTCTTTCGCCTCGCGGCCATCTTCCATGGCATCAAGGGGCGGGTCATCCGCGGCAACGCATCCTCCGCGCAGGCGCGCGAGCGCGTCGCGGTGCTGCCGGAACTCATGCGTCTGGCGTGGCGTCAGGCGGAAAGGGCCGGCGCCCGATGAACAGCCCGGCCATCACGCTCGACATCGAGGACGGCGTCGCCTGGCTGACGCTGGCGCGCCCCGAAAAGCGCAACGCCGTCGATCCTGAATTCGCACTCCGCCTGCATGAACTGGCGGAGCACTGCGCGGCGGACCGGCAAATACGCTGCGTCGTCCTGACCGGAAGCGGCAAATTCTTCTGCGTCGGCGGCGACATCGATGCCTTCTCCGCGACCGGGGAAGATGCCGAAGCGGCGGTCGGTGCCCTCGCGCACAGTTTCCATGCTGGCATTCGTCGGCTTGCCACGATGGAAAAGCCTCTGGTCACCGCAATCAACGGCCCCGCGGCCGGCGCGGGGCTCAGCCTTGCGATATTGGGAGATATTGCGCTCGCGGCCGCCTCCGCGCATTTCACTTCGGCCTACAGCGCCGTCGGGCTGACGCCGGATGGCGGCGCATCATGGTGGTTGCCGCGCCTGATCGGGATGCGCCGGGCGCAGGAGATGCTGTTCACCAATCGACGGATCGGGGCAGAGGAAGCGGCGCAGTTCGGCCTTGTGACGCGCGTGGTCACCGACGATGCGCTCCGCGCCGAGGCGTCGACCGTCGCGTCGGCGCTCGCGAAGGGGCCGATCCGCGCACTCGCCAGATGTCGCGCCTTGTTGATGGAATCGGCAACCGCCGACCTTTCCGCCCAGCTGGAGCGCGAAGCCGCCTCGATTGCCGAATCGGCCGGTGCGGCGGAGGGGCGGGAAGGAGTCGCCGCCTTCCTGGCGAAGCGACCGCCGCGTTTCATGTAACCCAGGGCGATGGACAAAGCGCGCTGCAAGCCGCATGAACGTCGCAACCATGTCGGCAGGTTCGCGCCCTTGTCATGAGACCTAAGCAACTCAACTTTCCACTCAATCCCGATTACGGGACCGGCGCCACCATTCGCCGCGTATCCCTGCGCGCGCAATCCAATCGGGTCGACGCCCATCTCCTCGACAATTTTCACGAGATGCGCTGTTCCATCGTGCACGACTGCTCGATCGTGACCGCCATTACCGGCGAAAGCGTCCGCATTCCCACCACGGCATGCCCTGCCGCAGTCCAGCAGCTTCAGTCCTTGGTGGGCCTGCCGATCAGCACGCCAACCCGCGACTTTTACGCCGGGGGGATTGCACGCCATCATTGCACCCACCTTC
Organism: Sphingobium sp. 22B; assembly: GCF_001580035.1. Lineage (NCBI taxonomy): Bacteria > Pseudomonadati > Pseudomonadota > Alphaproteobacteria > Sphingomonadales > Sphingobiaceae > Sphingobium > Sphingobium sp. 22B. The sequence continues at coordinate 141,081 of NZ_LTAB01000006.1, forward strand.
TGGACCTAGCTGTCATGGCCATTGGCCATGCTCAAAGACCATCGACGGAGATACTCTATGAAGCGGAGGTCCCGGACGAACTCGAATTGCCTGTCCCCATGACGATCTGGCGAAATGGTCGGCTGGCCTGTCGCTGGCTCGTCCGGCAGGGCGCGATCCTAGAGCCGCTGGAGCTTCGGGGAAGGCCATTGGGAACCGGCTTTGCCGCATGGGCCAGTCTGGTTTTCGAGCAGGATCAACTTGAAGCCGCCACCATCCTGGCGCGTACCTGGCTCATAGCCATCGGTCGGCGCTACCGCCCCTCACAAGCTGCGGGTCGCCCTGCCCGCGACAATCCGGAGATGCTCGGACGATGTTACGCCTACAGCACCGGACCAGTGAAAACCGCGGTCATGACCGGAGAGAAGGAGGCTCATCTGCACCGTCTCCAGCGTGAAGCATAGGCACTTTTGACATTCAGCAACCATGGTCGCGACGGCGTAGCGGAAGATGCGCCCAAGGAGAGTCCGCATAGGACGCGCTTTCGTAGCGGCTCGTTGCATCGATGGAGCGCAGGACGGCCACGACCTCCTGCGCCGTGATTTTGGCGCCGGGCCTGTTGCCGATCTTGGCATAGGCCTTGTCCAGCAGCCAGCGGATCTTGCTCAATGCGATCTCGACCATGCCCCGAAAGCGAGCGTCCGACCCTTTGCGAGATAGCGATAATTGAGGCGCCAAAACTTCGCGCCGTTGGTCCGCACGAGAAGATAGAGACCGCCGCCACCCGACAGCTTTAAGTCCTTGGCTTGCGGTTTGGCGTTGGCTGCGTCGGTCGCGAACAAGGTGCTCATCGGGGTGTATCGTCCTTGCAAAGGACGGAGAACGATACCCTCGAATATACCACCATTGTGCCCGATTGGTGCCGTATTCGCCCGGATGTCGTCGGACGCTTATAGCACAAAGCTTGGCGGATTTCAGCCATTTCCGGGACATCCTCGGACGTCCCCGGAAGAACAAATGGTGCCCAGAAGAGGACTCGAACCTCCACGACCTTGCGATCGCCAGCACCTGAAGCTGGTGCGTCTACCAATTCCGCCATCTGGGCACGGGGTAGGAGCGCGCAACTAGCCGCTGGCCGGGGGGCTGTCAATCACGGCAGGCGCATTATTTTTTATTTTTCTGGTTTCCAGGCCAAGAGCTTTTTACGGGCCTTTTTCAGGCCCCTGCCGTTGAACCGGAGAAATAGCATGGATCGTCCCGACGTTGCGCCGCCCGCCTTTCACCCTCGGCCGGACGGGTTGCGGCTGGCCTGTCGGTACCGGCCCGGCACCGCCCCCACGATCGTCTTCCTGCCCGGCTACATGTCCGACATGGAAGGCGGCAAGGCGGTTGCGCTGGACGGTTGGGCGCAGGATCAGGGCCGGGCGATGCTGCGGCTCGATTATGCCGGCAATGGCGCGAGCGAGGGACGGTTCGAGGATGGCACGCTGGCGAGTTGGCGCGACGATGCGCTGCTGCTGATCGATTCCCTGACCCAGGGGCCGGTGGTGCTGGTGGGATCTTCCATGGGCGGCTGGCTGGCGCTGCTGATCGCGCTGGCCCGGCCGGAGCGGGTGGCGGGGCTGGTCGGCATCGCGGCGGCGCCGGATTTCACCGATTGGGGCTTTACCGACGCGGACAAGGCCCTGCTGGCGACGGAAGGACGGATCGTCGAACCGACCCCTTATGGCGATAACCCCTATGTCACCACCTTGGCCTTCTGGGAATCGGGCCAGTCGCTGCGGCTGCTGGAGGGGGAGATCGCGATCGATTGCCCGGTGCGGCTGTTGCAGGGGCAGGCCGACCCCGACGTGCCCTGGCGAACGGCGTTGCGGATCGCGGAGCGGCTGCGTTCATCCGATGTGCAGACGCTGCTGATTAAGGATGGCGACCATCGCCTTTCCCGCGACCCGGACATCGCCCTGCTGATCCGGACCGTCTCCAGCCTGTTGGACAGCCTCTGATGCCCTTCCTCCTCCCGCTGCTGCTGCTCGCCCCGCAGGCCTATGATCCGGAGGTCGAGGCGGTGATGAACCGCAAGAGGAAGGAAAAGGCGGAAGCGGCGGCTTCTGCGTCGGCCGCTCCCGCGCGGTCAGGAGCAGGAGCGAGTGAGGGCCGCATTCCGGTGCCGGACAAATATGCGGCGAAATTCCAGGCCTGCCTGGACCAGGCGGTGGAGGCGCCGGACAAGGGCGTCGCCTTCGCGCAGCAATGGCGGATCGACGGCGGCAGCTTCTATGCGCGCAACTGCATGGGCTTTGCCTATGCCCGCGGCGAACGCTGGGCGCCCGCCATCGTCGCCTTCGAACAGGGGGCGGACGAAGCCGAACGCAATGGCGAAATGGTGCAGAGCGGCCGGCTTTGGGCGCAGGCCGGCAATGCCGCGCTGGCTGGTGGCGACGCCGCCAAGGCGCGGGACGATTTCGACGCGGCGCTGGCGCGTGGGTTGCCCGACGGTCTGGAAAAGGGCGAGGTCCATCTGGATCGCGCCCGCGCGCTGGTGGCGCTGAACGATGTGAAGGGCGCCCGCACTTCGCTCGATACGGCGCTGGATCAGGTGCCGCGGGACCCGCTGGCCTGGCTGCTTTCGGCCACGCTGGCCCGGCGATCAGGGGAAATGAAGCTGGCGCAGGCGCATATCGCGCGGGCCGTGCAGCTTTCGCCCGACGATGCCTCCGTCGCGCTGGAGGAAGGCAATATCGCCATCCTCACCGATCATGAGGATGTGGCCCGTTCCGCCTGGCAGCGGGCGGTGAAGCTGGCGGCGGAAGCGCCGGCGGGAAAGGCGGCCGCCGACAATCTTTCCCGCCTGCCGCCGAAGCCCGCCCGCTGACGGGCGACGAGGGAACCTCCGCCCGCCATTCTCCGTTGGCCCGCCAGGCGGGACGCGAAGGGATAAGGAACATGAGGATGCCGGATCGTCATGGAAGGTTCGCGGCGCTGGGCCTGCTGGCGGCGAGCGCGCTGGCGCTGACCGCCTGTTCGCATGGCGCGACGCGCGGCGGGCTGATCGGCGGCGCGGGCGGCGCCGTGGTGGGCTCCGCCACCGGCCTCGGCACGGTGGAGGGCGCTGTGATCGGCGGCGCTGCCGGTGCGATCATCGGCGACGACAAGGATTGATGGCTATTTGAGGTAAAAGTCGACGGTCGTGACGACGCGCACCTTCTTATAGGGTGTGTCGCTCGACCCGTCGGCTTCGCCATCACGCGGTTCGATCGAGAAATAGCCTTGCGTCGCGCTCTTGATGCCGCCGACGCTGGCGCCGCTGTCGCGGGCGAACTGCTCGGCGGCGGCGCGGGCATCCCTGGTCGCGGCGGCGACCATCCGGGGCTTCACGTCGTTGAGCCTTGTGAAACTATAGCGCATGCCCGACCCCTCCTGCAGCGTGACGCCCCGCCGGACCAGGTCGAATTGCTGGGCCACGGCGCGCTGGGCGCGGGGAATGTCGGTGGTGCGCAGCAACATCCGCTGGGTGATGGTGATCGTGTTGACGCCATTGTTGATATATTGGTTGACCCCGGCGCCGGTGGCGGTCAGCGCATCCGGCCTGAAGCCGAGGCCGGCGAAATAGGCGCGCAGTTCGCGGGTGTTATTGTCGATCTCCGCCCGGACAGCGGGCAGGTCGAAACCGGTGGCGGAATAGCTGATCGACCAGGTGGCGAGGTCCGCGGTCACATCCCTTTCCGCCAGTCCGCGCACGGTGACGGATCGGTCCGCCGCCTTCGCCCGCTTGAGCCCGTCGCCCAGCAGATAGCCGCCGCCGACCATGCCGAGCGCCAGAACGGCCGCGCAGCCCATGAAAAGCTTGTCATGATAAGTTAAGGCCATGCCTGCCTCCCTCTTCCGTCGAAGCCCGACGCATCTTATCTTGGAAGCGTCTTAGGTTTTCAGAGATGAACCGTTGCTTTATGGCGACGAATGGAGTGACTTCTTGCCCAAATATCTGCACACGATGATCCGCGTGACCGACATCGACCGCACCGTCGACTTCTTCCGCCTGCTTGGCCTGGAGGAGCAGAAGCGCATCGACAATGCGCAGGGGCGGTTCACGCTGGTCTTCCTCGCCGCGCCCGGCGATGAAGAGGCGCAGGTCGAACTGACCTATAACTGGCCGGCGGAGGACGGTACGCCGCCGGAGGTCTATGGCGGCGGACGCAATTTCGGGCATCTCGCCTATCGGGTCGAGAATATCTACGAGACCTGCCAGCGGCTGATGGACGCGGGCGTCACCATCAACCGGCCGCCGCGCGACGGTCACATGGCCTTCGTGCGGACGCCGGACAATATCTCGATCGAACTGTTACAGGACGGACATCTTGATCCGGCCGAACCCTGGGCATCGATGCTCAATGTGGGAGCCTGGTAGGCCATGCTGGAGGTCGTCCGCATACCCGTTCTCAGCGACAATTATGTCTGGCTGCTGCATGACGACGCCAGCGGGGAGACTGTGGCCGTCGATCCCGCCGTGGCGGAGCCGGTGCTGGAAGCAGCCCGGCAGAGGGGTTGGACCATCGGCCAGATCTGGAACACCCACTGGCATGGCGACCATGTCGGCGGCAATGCGGCGATCAAGGCGGCGACGGGCTGCATCATCACCGGCCCGGCGGCGGAGGCGGAGAAGATCGGCACGCTGGACCGCACGGTGCGGGAGGGCGACAGCGTCCGCATCGGCGCCCATCAGGCCACCGTGCTGGAGGTGCCAGCCCATACCGCCGGGCATATCGCCTATCATCTGGCCGACGACCGGCTGATCTTCGTCGGGGACACGCTGTTCGCCATGGGTTGCGGCCGGCTGTTCGAGGGAACGGCGGCGCAGATGTTCGCCAATATGCAGCGCTTCGCCGCCCTGCCCGACGATACGGCCGTCTATTGCGCGCATGAATATACGCAGTCGAACGGCCGCTTCGCCCTGACGGTGGAGCCGGACAACGCCGCCTTGCGCGCCCGCATGGGGGATGTCGACGCGGCGCGTTCGCGGGGAGAGGCCACGGTGCCGACCAGCATCGGGCAGGAACGCGCAACCAATGTCTTCATGCGCGCCCGCGATGTCGCGCAACTGGCCGAACGGCGCGCGGCGAAGGATGCGGCGTGACGGTTTTCGCGCTGCTTTGTCGTCCTGAAAGCGGGACGAATGAGGAGAGATGCCATGCGTCCATGGATGTTGCGTTCCAGCCTGTGCCTGGCCCCGCTGCTGCTGGCCGGATGTTCGGACAGCTATGAGCCGCCCAGGCTGACCGAAAAACAGACGAGCGAGCTGGAACGGGCCCTGGCGGGCAAGGTGCCGGGCGAAAGGACGAGCTGCGTCAATCGGGAATCCCAGTCCAATCTGACGGCCATCAGCAACAGCGTCCTGCTCTACCGGGTCAGCCGGCGGCTGGTCTACCGCAACGACCTGATCGGCAGCTGTTCCGGGCTGTCGCGCGGCGATACGCTGATCATCAGGACCTGGGGATCGCAATATTGCCGCGGGGACCAGTTGACCAGCGCCGACCTGATGACCGGCATGGTGACGGGAAATTGCGCGCTGGGTGACTTCATCCCCTATCGCGCGCCGTCGAAATAGGGTTGCTTCCTTATGGCGTCCTGGTCCTGCAAAGGCAGGAACAGGATCAGCCAGGCTTCACCCCTTGTACAGCGCGTCGAGCCGTTCCTGATAGCGGGCGCGGATGACGTGGCGGCGGATCTTCATCGACGGCGTCATCTCGCTATTGTCGATGGTGAAGGGCTCATCCGCCAGGATGAACCGCCGCACGCGTTCGATCACGGACAGGTCGTCATTCACCCGGTCGACCGCCGCGCGCAGCGCCGCCTGATAGGCGGGATCGGCCGCGATCCCTTCAACCTTCCGTCCCTGCGCCTGCGCCCATTCCCGCGTCCATTCGGCATCGGGCACCAGCAGACCCACCAGATGCGGGCGGCGGTCGCCATAGACCATCGCCTGCCCGATCTCCGGCTGGAGCGTCAGCATGCCCTCCACCTTCTGCGGCGAGACATTGTCGCCCTTGTCGTTGACGATCAGGTCCTTCTTGCGGTCGGTGATGCGGATGCGGCCCTTTTCATCGATCTCCCCGATGTCGCCGGTGTGGAGCCAGCCATTTTGCAGCGCCTTCTCCGTTTCCGCGGGATTGCGCCAATAGCCGTGCATCACCAGTTCGCCGCGCACGAGAATCTCGCCATCCTCCGCGATCCGCACCTCCACCCCGTCAAGCGGCGGGCCGACCGTGTCCATCGCGATCCCGGCGCGGGGGCGGTTGCAACTGATCACCGGCCCCGCCTCGGTCTGGCCATAACCCTGGAGCAGCGTCAGCCCCATCGCGTCGAAGAACAGGCCGACATCCGGATTGAGCGGCGCCCCGCCCGACACCAGCGCCTTCATCCGCCCGCCGAAGCGCGCCGCGATCTTCGGCTTCAGCGTGCGCGCCAGCAGCGCCTTCATCGGCAGGTCGAGCAGCGATTTCCGCCCGCGCTGTTCCCTGGCCGCGATGCGCAGCGCCTGACCCAGCAGATAGGTGGGGAATTTGCCCTGCTTCTCGACCGACTTGATGATGCGGGCGCGCAGCACTTCGAACAGGCGGGGGACGACGACCATGATCGTCGGCCGCGCCTCCTCGATATTGCTGGCGAGTTTTTCCAGCCCTTCGGCATAATAGATCTGCCCGGCCGCCATGATCGGCAGGAACTGGCCGCCGCTATGTTCATAGGCGTGGGACAGCGGCAGGAAGGACAGGAACACCTCTTCGTCCCGCCCGAAATCCTCCTCCAGCAACTTGTCCGCCCCCTCGATATTGCAGAGGATGGCGCCATGATGCTGCATCACCCCACGGGGCGCGCCGCCGGTGCCGCTGGTGTAGATGATGCAGGCCAGATCGTCGCGCTTCGCCGTCTGGCCGGCGGCGCAGGCATCGATGTCGGTGGGATAATGGGCGATCAGGTCGCTCCACAAATGGCAGGCAACATGACCCTGCATGCCGCGCAACGGCTCCATGCCGATGACGAAGCTCGCCTGCGACCGCAGCACGGCTGGCATCAGGTTCTGCGCCAGCCTGGCGGTGGAGACGATGACGGCCCGGGCGCCGCTGTCGGTCAGGATATGCTGGTGATCGCGCGTGGTGTTGGTGGTGTAGGTCGGCACGGTGACGCAGCCCGCGGCCATGATGGCAAGGTCCGCGATGCAGAATTCCGGCCGGTTCTCGCTGACCAGCATCACCGGATCGCCGGGCCTCAATCCCTGCGCCTGCAATGCGCTGGCCAGTGCGGCGACGTCATGGGCGACTTCGGTCCAGCTCAGCGACTTCCATTGGCCAGCCACCTTGCGCCAGAGGAAGGGCGTGTCCCCCATCGCCTTGGCGCGGGCGAAGAACATGGTCACCAGATTGGGAAAACGCTCGATCGCGCTCAAAACGGCATCTCCTCATTCGCGGCGCGTCTTCGGCGCGCCTATCCGCCTGCCCGGCAGGCTATACCCTCGCCATGCCGTAACGGCCATGATTTTTCGCGGGTTTTCGGAGATCCCCTCCGGGCCGCGGGGAGATGCGATTCAGCGGCGACAATGGGGGGATGGAAAGCGGATATGCGCGCCGGGGGCCGGCCCAGTGTTCCCCCGCACAACGCTGATCGACAGGATCAGCTCAGATGAGCGAATTCGCCATAGCCGCCCTGGAAAAAGAGCAGCGGCTTGCCCGGCGTTTCCACCTCCAGCGCGATGACCCGGCCCAGCACGATATAATGGTCGCCCGCTTCATGCACCGCTTCGAGCCGGCAGTCGATCCAGGCCACCACCCCATCCAGGATCGGGGAGCCATTGGCGGAGACGCGATGCGTCACCCCGGCGAACTTGTCGTTCGCGCCCTTGGCCGAAAATTGCTGGCAAAGCGGCTTCTGGTCGCTGGCGAGGATGTTGACGCAGAATTTCCCCGCCCTTTCGATCCGCGGCCAGCTCAGCGAATTCTTGGCAGGGAAAAAGGCAACCAGCGGCGGATCGAGCGAAACGGAGGTGAAGGAACCGACGACCATGCCCGTGGGCGCATGATCGTCCTCCACCGCCGTCACCACGCAGACCCCCGTGGGATAATGCCCCAGCACACGGCGGAAAGTGCCGCTGTCGAAGGCGATGGCCTCGCTCATGCGCGGGCGCCCTGAAAGGGAAACATATCGTCACTGATCTTCATCGTCGCCTCTCTTCCAGACTCGGCCGGGGCATGGCAAGCGAATCCCGCTGATAAGCTCATGAGTTTCCTTTTCCGGGAAATCGCAATGCTACCTTAACCGGCAATTGCACGCTACAGCACGGCATGATCTCGATTCATCCGCTATGCGATATTCCTGAAATCCGGGCCGGCGACGATCTGGCGGCGGTGCTGCGCGACAGTCTGGCGAAGGCGGGCCTGTGGCCGCTCCAGACCGGCGATGTGCTGGTCGTGACGCAGAAGATCCTGTCCAAGGCGGAAGGACGGATGGTCGCGCTGGACAGCGTCGAGCCGGGCGCGCAGGCGCTGGAGCTGGCCGCCACGACGCGCAAGGACCCCCGGCTCGTCGAACTGGTGCTGCGCGAAAGCAGCAGCGTGGTGCGCGCGGTGCCCCATGTGCTGATCACCCGCCACCGGCTGGGCCATGTGATGGCGAACGGCGGCATCGACCGGTCCAATATCGGGCCGGGGGAGGAAGATCGCGCATTGCTGCTGCCGCTCGATCCCGACGGATCGGCGCGCGGCCTGCTGGCGGCGCTGGCGGGACCCGAGGCGGCCGGGATCGGCATCGTCGTTTCCGACAGTTTCGGGCGGCCATGGCGCCACGGCGTGGTGGGCGTCGCGATCGGCGCGGCGGGATTGCCCGCGCTGGTCGACCGCCGCGGCGAGGAGGATCGGGACGGACGGCGGCTGGAGGTGACGCAGATCGCGCTGGCCGACCAGATCGCCACCGCCGCGACGCTGGTGACGGGCGAGGGCGCGGAAAGCGTGCCCGCCGCCCTGCTGCGCGGCGTGGCCCTGCCCGAAGGAGATGCAGGCGCGGGCGCGCTGGTCCGCCCGCTGGAAGAGGATCTGTTCCGGTGAGCGGCCGCATCGTCGTTCTGACCGGCGGCGTCGGCGGCGCCAAGCTGGTGCTCGGGCTGATGCAGATCTGTCCGCCGGAGGACATCACCGCCATCGTCAACACCGGGGACGATTTCCGTCATCTCGGACTGGCGATCTCTCCCGACATCGACACGCTGCTCTATACCCTGTCGGGCAGGGCCAATGCCGCGCAGGGCTGGGGCCGCGAAGGTGAGACATGGAGCTTCATGGACGCGCTCAAATCGCTGGACGGCGAGGACTGGTTCCTGCTGGGCGACGGCGACATGGCGCTGCATGTGCTGCGGTCGCACATGCTGGCGTCGGGCGAAACGTTGAGCGCGGTGACGGCCCGTTTTGCGACGGCCTGGGGCCTTGGCCTCAAGATATTGCCGATGAGCGACGATGCCGTGGCCACCCATGTCTCCACCGATGCGGGCGACCTCCCCTTCCAGCGCTATTTCGTCGAGCAGCGCTGTGTCCCGGCGGTCCGGGCGATCCGCTTCGAGGGCGCGGAGCAAGCGCATCCTGCCCCCGGCGTGATCGAGGCGATCAGCGATCCCGCAACCCGCGCCATAGTGATCGCGCCGTCCAATCCCTGGCTGAGCGTCGACCCGATTCTGGCGGTGCCCGGCATCCGCGAAGCGCTGGCGGCACGGAAGGCGCCGGTCGTCGCGGTGTCACCGATCGTCGGCGGGCAGGCGGTCAAGGGACCGACCGCCAAGCTGATGGGCGAGTTGGGACTGGGCGTCACCAACCAGGCCATTGCCGCCCATTATGAAGGCGTCATCGACGCGCTGCTGGTCGACGTCCGCGACGGGGGCAAGGGTTTGGACATTCCCCACGCCGTCACCGACACGCTGATGAAGACGCTGGACGACCGCGCCCGGGTGGCGCGGGCGGCGCTGGATCTGGCCGAACGGATCGCCGGTTGACGGTCATGAACTGCTGGATCGTCATCCCGGTCAAGGCGCCCGCCGCCTGCAAGACGCGGCTGGCGCCTGTTTTGGACGAAACCGGACGGCGCAATCTGGTGGCGGAGATGCTGCACCGCACGGTGGGGGCTGCGGCGGAAGTGGTCGGGATGGAAAGGCTGCGGCTGCTGGGGCCGTCGCGGCATGGACTGCCGGAGAGCATAGGCTTGCTCGATGATCCGGGCGGCGGCCTTAACCCTGCCGTGACGAGCGCCCGCGATGCGGCATTGGGGGCAGGAGTCGAGCGGCTGCTGTTCCTCTCGGCCGACCTGCCGCTGGTCGAGGCAGCGGATGTCGCGACGCTGCTGGACGCCCCCGGCATTGCGGCCGCGCCCGATGTCCATGGGCGGGGAACCAATGCATTGTCCTTGCCTCTGCCGCGAGCGGCGGATTTCCAGTTCCATTATGGCCAGGGCAGTTTCGCGGCGCACAGGGCGGAAGCGGAACGGCTTGGTTTGATGTTCTCGCCGGTCATCCGGCGCGGTCTGGGCTTCGACATCGACCAGCCGGACGATCTGGCCGACTGGAAAGGGCGCGCGATCTAGGGTGGTATCAGGACATTCCCCCTCCCGCAGGCGGGAGGGGGCTAGGGGGTGGGCTGGCGCGACATCAGCGTGAATTTTCAACGGCTAAGCTGGAATCTCGCTACGCTCGCACCCACCCCTAACCCCTCCCGCCTGCGGGAGGGGAAGGTCCTGAATTGGCCAAAAGCCGCCACCCCTTCCCATCAGAACTTCATTCCCACACCCACACCGAAGACAAAGGGATCAAGCTCCAGCTTCACCCTCTGCACCCCGGCGGCAGCAGTCGACAGCCGCGCCGTCGTATCGATGTCGATATATTTGAGGTCCAGATTCAGGAACACCCGCTCGTTAAGGTCGATGTCGACGCCGACCTGCCCCGCCCAGCCGAAGCTGTCGGACATATGCACCTTGGTCGCGCCCACAGCGCCCTCCAGCGCGTTCGACGCCTTCTCATTATAGAAGAGCGTATAATTCACCCCCGCCCCGACATAGGGCCGGATCTTCCCTTCGGGCAGGAAATGATATTGCGCCGTCAGCGTCGGCGGCAGCACCCAGGTCGACGCAAGCCTGCCGATGCCCCCGGTCGTGCCGGTCCGCCCGCTCGCGCTATGCTTGGTGGTCGCGGCGATCAGCTCGAAACCGATATGGTCGGTCGCCATATAGGTGACGTCCACTTCCGGCATCACGCTGTTGTCGACCTTCACTTTCTCGCCCGGAAAGGCGGGCAACACGCTCCCGCTCTTCTCGTTGGGCGCGACCATGATGCCGCGCAGCCGCACCAGCACATCGCCCTGCGCCGCCTGCGCCGGCGCGGCCAGAACGGCGCAGCCGGCAGCCGCCCCCAGCAGGATCGTCTTGATGGTCATGTCCTTGATCTCCATCCCTGTTTGTCGGTGCCGCCCTTCTGCCGCGCCCGAACGGGCCCGGCATTGATCCCGCGCAACCGGCAATTTGACCTGCCTCAATGCCTCGGTCGCTCGCGTCCCTTCTTATGCCGACGGCGCAGTGAGGGCCCGGACGACGGTGCTGTCGATCATGTCGGCCGATCTCTCTCGGCCCGCCATTTCGGCCAAGGTTTCAGGCATGGCGTCGAACATCGGAAATGCATCCGGTGACAACGCATTCGCTGTGGACCGACAGCAGCCATGCCTTCCGTCACCGAACAGATTCCGGTCTCCGGATCAGGCAAATGCGGGGCATTTCTACAAGCTGAGACCACCTGAAACGACCAGGACCTGCCCGCTGATGTAATCACTCTCGGGAACGCACAGCAGGTAGATGCTGTCCGCGGCCTCCCGCGCCGTCCCCGCCCGTCCCAACGGCACGCTGTCCAGCAGGGCGTCCCGTACCGCGGAAGGAATACCGGTGTGCAGGGGCTGCCCCCCGATCGGGATGGATGCCTCCGACCCCGAAATGGGCTGCGTCAACCGCGTGTCGATGATGCCGAAGGCCACGCAATTCACGCAGACTTTCAGGCGCCCCCATTCCTTGGACAGCGTCTTGGTCATGCCCACCAGGGCGGATTTGGCCGCGGAATAGTTGATCTGTCCGGCATTGCCGTGCGTGCCGGCCATGGATGATATGTTGACGACCTTGCGGATAACCTCGCGGCCTTCGGCGGCTTCTTTTCGGGCCATCGTTCGCAGAGGCTCCGCAGCTGCGCGCAGGATGCGAAACGGGGCCGATACATGCACGTCGAGCATTGCCTGGAACTGCTCGTCCGTCTGCTTCTGGATGACGCCGTCGCGCGTGTAGCCGGCATTGTTGACGATGATGTCGAGCCCGCCGAACGCCTCGAGAGCCGTGCGGACGAAGCGCTCGCCGAAGTCATCGGCCGTGACATCGCCGACGCAGGGGGTCGCTTTCCCGCCCGCATCCCGGATCTGCGTGACAACCTCATTGGCGGGCGCCTCGTCGAGATCGTTGACGACGACGCTTGCGCCCTGTCCCGCAAGCTTGAACGCCAGTTCACGGCCGATGCCGCGACCCGAGCCGGAGATGATCGCGACCTTGCCATCCAGTCTGCGCATGAAAGTCCCTTCGATGATTGATCGCCGAGCGGCCCGTCAGTCCGCCCGGCCGTACAGCGTCACTACGCACGCGCCGCCCAGACCGATATTATGCTGCAAGCCGAAGCGAATGCCGTCGACCTGCCGCTGCTCCGCCGTTCCCCGCAATTGGTGGGTCAACTCATAGCATTGGGCAAGGCCCGTCGCGCCCAGCGGGTGCCCCTTGGACAACAGGCCTCCCGAAGGATTTGTGACGTGCTTGCCGCCATAGCTGTTCAGCCCGTCGCAAATATATTGCTCCGCCGTTCCCTCCGGCGTGAGGCCAAGCGCCTCGTAGGAGATGAGCTCGTTCGGCGTGAAGCAATCGTGCAGTTCCACGGCCTGAATATCGTCCGGACCAACGCCCGCGGCCTCATAGACCTGCCGGGCCGCCTCCCTCGTCATGTCATGGCCCACCACACTCATCATGCCGCGCTCCTCGAACGTGCCGGGCAGATCGGTGGTCAGCGCCTGCGCGACGATCTCCACCGAAGCGCTCAGCCCGTGCCGGGCGGCGAAGGCTGGCGACACCAGGATAGCGGCGGCAGCGCCGCAGGTGGGCGGGCACGCCTGAAAGCGGGTTATCGGCCCATAAAGATGCTTGGAGGACATGACCTCTTCCAGGCTGATCGGTTCCCGCAGCAGCGCCAGCGGATTATTGGCCGCATGCCGTCTCGCCTTGACGCTGATGCGGGCGAAGGCTTCGTCGCTCGCGCCATAACGCGCCTGATAGTCCAGCCCCGCGCCACCGAACTGCTGGGCGGCGAATGGGGCGTCGTCGTCGGCCGCCTGCAACTGGCCCTGGCGCGCCAGCGCCATCTCCAGCGTGCCCTTGCGGTCATTGAATATCATGCCGAGCGCGCCCGGCAGCATCTGCTCGAAGCCGACCGCCAGCACGCAGTCTGCCACGCCCGCTTCCACCATCTGGCGTGCAAGATACAGCGCGGTCGAACCGGTGGAGCAATTATTGTTGACGTTGACGATGGGAATGCCGGTCAGCCCGACGCGATAGAGCGCGGACTGGCCGGCGGTGGAGTCGGCATAGACATATCCGGCATAGGCTTGCTGGACCTGCCCGTAAGTGATCCCGGCGTCCGCCAGCGCCAGGCGGATTGCCTGTTCGGCCATGACGTCCCAGTCATCGCTTCGCCCCGGCTTGGTGAAAGGAATCATGCCGACGCCGGCAATGCGCGCCTTGCTCATGTCATTCTCCTGCGATGTCGGACGTGGGGGCTATGCCGCAAGCGTGGCGGCATCGATCTCGCAAAGCGCTGCCGCCGGTGCGTTCGCCACGGCGGAGAACCGATCTCGCCAGGGCCTGCGATATGATCGAGGACGAAGCGCCGCTCTGCAATGGCAGGTTTGAAAGTCATACCCGAATATTCCAGTGATCGGTCGAAGGGCCGTCAGCCCATGGGAAGAAGCGCCTGCAGATCCAAAGTCGCCACAGTGACGCCGCGTTCGCGCAGATCCGCCTTCTTCACCTTTTCGGTGCCCGTCCGTGGCAGGTCCGTCAGGAACTCGATGTAGCGGGGCTGCGCATAGCGCGGCATCCGCGCCCGGGCGTGGGCAGCCAGCGCGGCGGGATCGATCTGGCCGTCGGCATGCGGCACGACGGCGCACATGATCTCATCCTCGCCGCCCGGAATGTCGGAAGGAACCGCAAAGGCGGCCACCTCCTTGACGCCGGGCAGTTCCGCCAGCGTGCGCTCGATGTCGGTGGCGGAGATATTTTCGCCCCGACGGCGGATGCAATCCTTGATGCGGTCGACGAAGGTGACATAGCCGTCGGCATCCATCCGCCCCGCGTCGCCCGTGTGGAACCAGAGGTTCCGCCACGCCTCCACGGTCCTGTCGGGGAGGCCGAGATAACCGGCCATGAAGCCGTGGGGCACGCAAGGGCGAACCAATATTTCCCCCACTTCGCCCGGCCCAACCGGAATGTCCGTCGCCGGGTCGGCGATCCGGACCTCGAAGCGCTCATAGGGGCGGCCACAGGTTCCGGGCCGCGCTTCGCCCCGGCGGCCGTAGAGCGGGATGTTGATCTCCGTCATGCCATATCCGCCCAGCACTTCGGCAATGCCGAAGCGTTCGCGCCATATCCGATCGTGATCGGGATGATTGGGGGCGGAGGCGATCGCCCGAAGCTTGTGGTTTCGATCCCGCCCGCCCGGCGGCTGTGCGATCACGAACGCGCTGATCGCGCCCAGCGTGTTGGTCACGGTCGCACCCGAACGATGCAGGTCCGACAGCCAGCCACTCGCGGAAAACCGCTCCCGCACGGTAGCGGTGGCGCCCGCGATCAGCGTCGCGCCGAGCTGCATGAGCAAGCCGTTCGCATGGGAGAGGGGAAGGCAGACATAATAATGGTCGTCAGCCGTAACCCCCAGATTCTCCACCACGCCAAGGCCGAAGAGGAAGCAATGGGCATGGGGCATCAGAACGCCCTTGGGCGCGCCGGTCGTACCTGAAGTGTACATGATGCAGGCAATGTCGGCGGCGCCCGGAAGCGGAGCGTTCAGGGCGGTTGCGGAGCGCCATCGATCGAACATGTCCCCAGCGGGCCGTTGGTCGGCGCCCGCGACGAAGATCTTCCGGACGCTCGACATCGCCGCATCCAGCCCGTCGAGCCGGGAGACATATTGCGCGTCGACGATCAGGACGGACGGGGCGGAGTCCGCGAGCGGATGGGCCAGGAACGCGCCCGTCAGTTCGCTGTTCAGAATGACCGCCGTCGCCCCCAGCCGGCCTATACCCGCCCAGGCGCGCAGGAAGTCGAGTCCGCTCGGCAGCATGAGCGCGATCCGGTCTCCCGCCCGAGCCCCGGCCGCCGCCAGCATGCCGGCGACCTGCGCCGCGTCGTCCCGCAACTGCCGGTAGGTGATGCCCTCTCCCGTCGTCATGGTGACGAACGGCGCGTCGCCCAGCACCGCCGCCTGTTCCTCTATGACGAACGGAAAGGTCCATCGCCGCTGATCGGACAGGCCGGAATACATGGTCAGCGCGCTCCCGCGTTCAGGCGCGCCTTCAGGAACCCCGCCATCAGCGCGTTCGCCTGCTGCGTCTCGGGAATGTCCATATAGGCCCAGAAGGCGTGCGGCAGGCCGTCGAAGACGACAAGGCGGGCATCGACGCCCCGCTCCAGAAGGGCGCGGGCAAAGATCGATGTGGGGCTGAGCAATATGTCGCGGGTGCTGGTCACCAGCAATGTCGGCGGAAAGCGGGAGATGTCGCCCTTGAGCGGAGACAGGACGGGATCGGCCGGCGCGGTCTTGCCGACATAGCTCGCTACGCTCTCGGCCATGGTCCTGGCGCCGCCCGGCAACGGCATCCAGGATTCCGAATCCCCGCTGGTGGTGAGATCGGCGCTGCCCGAGAAATAGCCCATGGCCGCGGGCATCGGCTTGCCAAGCTGCGTCAGGCGCGCGATCAGCTGCCCGCTCAGCGCCGCACCCGCCGAAGTGCCGTACACGGCGATATGCGAAGCCGAACGGTCCTTTTCCAGCGCCTGATAGACGGCGAGCGCGTCGTCCAGCGCAGCGGGATAGGGATGTTCGGGCGCGAGCCGGTACAGCACGGCCACCACCGGGATGCCGGTAAGGGCGGCGATCGGGATCGTTTCCGTCAACGACCCGGAATCGAGCTGAAAGCCGCCGCCATGCAGGTTCATCAATATCGGGGCCTTGCCCAGGGACGTCACGCCCTTGGGATAGACGATCCGCACCGGCACGCCGGCGATCGACGACTGCTCCACGCGAACGCCGTAGCGTTTGACCAGTTCCCGGCCCATGCCAGCCTGAAGATCGTCGACAAATTGTCGCTGCGCTTTCAGCGGCGGCTCAGGGTCCGGAACCGGCGCGGCGGCGATGGCCGCCGCCATGGCGCGGCCTTCCGGGCTGAGGGTGTTGGGCAGCGACCATTTGGCGATATTCTTCTGGTCCGTCGGCGCCGTTTGCGCGGTGGCCGACGCTTTTGCCGCGGCCGCCACCATGGCTGCCATCATGGCCTTGTGGATCAGGTAGCGAAGCTTCGAAAGCATGCGTGTCTAACTCCTTTCCGGCGACGCAGTGATGCCGCCGGATTCAGCGGCAGGAGCGGCGCCCGGATCGCGCCGCGAAAAGAGAGGCCAGGCGAGCACGCCGGCAAACGCCGCCAGGACCGCCATGGCAAGATAGGAGAAGGCGACGCCATGCGGCCACAGCCATCCCGACCCGGCCGTCGTCACCGACAGCGCGAGGCCCTGCAGCACCGCGTTCAGGCCCTGCGCCGCCGCGCTCGACTGCATCGGCACCCGTCTGGCGATGGTCAGCATGGCGCCAAGGATAGCGCCTGTCGCCGTCAACCCCTGTAAAAGCTGGACGACGAACAGCGGGGCGACGCCCGGATTGCCGGCCATGATGATCCAGCGCAGCGCGGCGAAGCAGGCGGCGATCCAGATCATCCATCTCGGGTCCCTCCGCCCCAGCAGCTTCGATCCGAACCAGAAGGCCAGGATTTCGGCGCTGACCGCGCAGGCCTGCAGCAGGCCGATCGTGCCCGTGCCGATGCCCCGCGCGCTCCATTGGATCGCGCCGAAGCTGGTCAGCACGCCATGGCTGGCCATGACGAGCGCGGAGGCAGCCATGGCGCGGATGAGCGCGCGGTCGGCCATGACCTCGCGCCAGCGTCCGCCGCGCACGGCGCTGGCCTGTATCATCCGCCGGTCGGACGGAACCAGGGCGGCCATCATCGCCGGCAGCAGCAGCAGCGCGGCCACGACCAGCGGCAGCGCTTCGATGCCGAGCAGGTCGAAGGCCCAGCCTGCGCTCGCGCTGGAGACGACCGCGCCGATGGAGCCCCAGACGCGCATGCGGCCGAAATCCAGTCCCCGGCTCCGCGCCGCCATCACCGCATAGGCGTCGGTCAGCACCGGCACCTGGTCCCAGACGATGGCGAAGGCCAGCACGATGGCGATCCGGCCGATATGGCCGGGCTCCAGGATCAGCAACGCAACCAGCGCGGCTGAACTGAGCGCCGTGACGAGGATCGAGTCCCGCACCCGCCCGCTCTGGCCGGCCCAGGCGGAAAAGGGCGCGACGGTCACGAGCCGCAGGACCAGCGGGATCGCCATCAATATCCCGATCTCCCCGGCCGGCGCGCCCATTTTCGCGAGCCAGAGCGGCAGGAAGGCGAAGAAGCCGAAATGAAGGTAGAGCGCCAGATAGAGGCCCGACACCTCCAGCGACAGACGCTTGCCATCGGATAGGGGTGGGGCTGCGGGCATGGCGTCCGCGCCTGGCAGGATGGGCTGTTCAATCATCGGCCGCCTCCTTTACATCCGCCGGTCCAGTTGGGCCGCCAGTTCGTCCCGGAAGCGGGGGTGGGCGATGCCGATCAGCGCCTTTCCGCGCTCGGCCAGCGACTTGCCGCGCAGATCCGCCCAGCCGAACTCGGTCACGATGATGTGCACGTCGTTGCGCGGCGTCGTGACCGGCCCATTGAGGCGCGGCACGATGCGCGAGACGGTGCCGCCCGCCGCGGTGGCATGGCACGCGATGATGGATTTGCCCCCCGGCGAAGCGCCCGCGCCGCGCACGAAGTCCAGTTGCCCGCCTGCGGCGCTATATTGACGGCCATTCACCACCTCCGAATTGCAGGCGCCCTGCAAATCGACTTCCAGGGTCGCGTTGACCGAAACCGCCCTGGGATTGCGCGCGATAATCGCGGCGTCGTTGACATGATCGACCGGATGCCCCTCCAGATCGGGATTGCCGTCGAGGAATTCGTAAAAGCGGCGATCGCCCATGGCGAAGGTGAAGATCGTCTTGCCCGGATGAACGGCCTTGCGGCTGTTGTCGACCACCCCCGATGCCATCAACCCGGCGAGCCCCGGGGTCAGGAGTTCGGTGTGGATGCCCAAATGGCGATGCCCCTTCAGGGCGGCGCACACCGCTTCGGGCACGGCGCCGATCCCCATCTGCAGGCAGGCGCCGTCATCGACGAGGCCGGCGATGATCGCCCCGATCGCATCGTCCTCCGGCCGCCGCGACACTGGCATGATCTCGGGCAGGGGCTGGTCGTGCTCGACGATCGCCGTCACCGCCGATAGCGGGATGACGCTCGCGCCGCCGGTCCGGGGCATGTGGCGATTGACCTCCACGATCACCCGCGTGCAGCACCGCGCGGCAGCATGTGCATAATCGACATTGGTGCCGAGGCTGAAATTGCCATCCTCATCCGGGGGCGCCACCTGCGTGACGAGCGTATCCACCCCTATGTCGTCGCGCAGCATCTGCGGAACCCGGCTGAAGGCGACCGGGATGAGGTCGACCGGCCTGCCGCCCAGCGCCGATGCTTCCTTGTCGAGGGCACGTTCCACCGCGCTGTGGAAAAGGGACATGGGGCGGAGCCGCTCGCCCAGTTCACGCCGCAGCACACTCGTCCCGGCAATGGCGGTGGAGAGCAGATAATAGAGGCTGGCGCCTTCGATGTCGCCGATTTCCCCCCGCCTCGCCAGAGCCTGCAATATGGCCGGCGGCTGCGCCACACCCAGCCCCATGCAGATGCGCGCGCCATGGGGGATGGAGGCTGCGGCCTGCTCAGGGGACATCAGCTTGCTGCGATAGGCATCGGTATCGCGCGTCATTCGATCGGTCCTTCCGGCATGGCCGCGAAGCGGTCGGGCACGCCATGCACCGTTACCGGACCCCGGCCTTCCCGGCCTGATGAATGGATCCTCAACAAATCCATGAACGCCGCCGTCACGCCGTTCGTCCAGCCGAAGCCCAGTTGCGGCGCATATTCTCCGCCTCCGCCGCCGATACCCCGCTCGACATCATATTTCTCATGAATCCAGCCTGTGCGCTGGAACACCGAATCCACGGTCTCGACCCATCGCGCCGCGATGATGTCGGCAAGGCGGCGATGGCCATATCGGCGCAGGCCCATGAAGGCGATCCATTGCAGCGGCGCCCAGCCATTGGGCGCATCCCATTGCTCGCCCGTTTCGATCAGCGTCGTGCGCAGCCCGCCGGGGGCGATCAGGTGGTCGGACGTCAGCCTTGCCACGGCGGCCGCCTGGGCCCGGGTCGCTACGCCGGTAAATAGCGGGGCATGGGTCGCCGCCGTCAGCTGCCCGCAAAGTTGCCCGCTCTCCAGGTCGAAGTCGCTGAAATAGCCGGCCTCGCACCACAGCCAGCGGTGGATCGCGGCGCGCCGGCGCTTCCTCGCCCCGTCAAACTGCCGCGCGATCCTGTCTTCGCACAGCTCGTCGGCAAGGCGGACGATGGCGCTCTCCATCCCGTAAAGAAAGGCGTTCAGGTCGACGGCGACGATGTGGTGGGTGCGAATGCTGTCCAGCGCGCCGCCCGGCGTGAACCACCGCGACGAAAAGTCCCAGCCGCTTTCGGCCCCGGCGCGCAGGGCGCGGAAGACATCTTCCGGCGGTCGCATCGTCGCGTTGGCGGTCGCGACATCTTCCAGATAGGATTCGTCCCGCGGCGTGTCGCGATCGTCCCAATAGCGGTTCAGCAGCGCGCCGTCGGGCATCCGCACGACGCGCTTCGCGCACTCGCCCGGTCCCAGCGCCGCCGCGCCGTCCATCCAGAAGCCATGTTCGATCAGAAGGGCGTCGAGCCGCTGACGCATCACCGCCGGTCTGGCGTCCGGCACCAGGTCCAGCATGGCGAAATAGAGCGGCGGCTGCGATCGGCTGAGATAATAGCTGCGCGTGCCGTTGGGAATCCGCCCATAGCGTTTCAGCAGATCGGCAAGGGCTGTGACGATCCCCTGCGCGACATGTTCGAACCCGTCGCGCAGCAGGCCAAGGATGCTGAAATAACTGTCCCAATAGTAAAGTTCGACGAAGCGGCCGCCCGGAACGACATAGGACCCGTTCACGGGAAGAAGCGAGCCGTTCTCAGGCGGATGCGCGCCATCCCGGTGCAGTTCGGGCCAGATCGACCGGATGTAATGGCGCAGGTCCGGTTCACCGTGCGCCGGGTGCACACCGGCGGGATCGGGCAGGTCGAAATGGGCGATGACGAAGTCGCGAAGGCACTGGCTGTCGTGCGGCAGGGCCTCGAAGGCTCTCAGAATATCGTCGGTGCTCCTCCGGGGCACGGCATCGACGAAGGTCTTGCCGTCCTCAAACAGCTGATTGAGCTGCACCTGCGCCAGCAAGGCCCCGTAAAGGTCGGCGGGCGTCGCCACATATCCCGCCTTGCCGCTGGGCGGCTTGCGGCCATGTTCCAGGCCGCAAGCCGTTCCGGATTGTGCAGGCTCCGGAAAATAATCGACGAAGGTCGGCGCCGAACGCAAGGTCGTCACCAGTGGAACCGCAATTGCGCGCCATAGGTGCGGGGTTCGTTATAGGTGTAGGTGACCGTGCCGCCGCCGACATTATACAGATCCTGCAACCCCGTCGCGAAGCTGTTGTCGGTCGCATTGGCCATGAACAGGTTGAGGTCCAGGTTCGACCCGCCGATGCCGTTGACCCCGGCCCGCAGCGCCAGCGTGTCGTAACCCGGCAGATTGCGCACCTGGGCAAGGTTGTTCTGCGCGGTCGAGAATTTGCTTTGATAGGCCCAGTTGGCCGACAGGGCCAGCGTCCCGACCGAGCCCAGATCGGCCTGGTAGCTGCCACCGAGCGTCACCTTGTGCTTGGGCGTATAGGGGAAAGCCGATCCCGCCAGGATCGCGCCGGCCGACGCATCGGCGACCCTGGTATATTTGGCGTCGATATAGGAATAGCTGCCGTTGAGCGTCAGGCCGCGCACCGGCTCGACAGCGGCCGTGACCTCGACGCCCTGGATGCGCCCCTTCGCCGCGCTGCGCGTGACGTTGATCAGCGCTCCCTCGATCAGTTCGGTCGTGGTGCGCTGGATATTCCTGTAGTTCCCCCGATAGGCCGCGACATTGAAGCGGGTCGGGACGCCTGCGATCCTCATCTGGCTCTTCAGGCCGATTTCCACGTCCTGCAGCTTTTCGGGCGGGAAGGTGCGGAAGGAGGAACCTTCCGGCACCGGGCCGTTGACGCCGCCTGCCTTGTACGCGTTCCGGCTGGTGGCATAGACGTGCACGCCGAGCGAGATCACATAGTCGGCGCTGAGATTGTAGCTCGTATAGTCGAACTTCGCCGTCCCGCCCGTCGCCGGCAGTACGGAAATCTGGGTGAAGTTCGCCGTTTCGTCCCAGGTGTGGCGCAGGCCGCCGGTCAGGCTGAGACCCGGGATCACGCCTGCCTTGCCAAGGTCGATCGTGGCCTGGCCGAAGACCGCATAGCTTCTTGCCGTCGTATTGATGACGGCGGGTATCTGGCCGATCAGCAGGCTGAGCGGATATTGCGTGAAGAGCCCGCCCTGATCCTTGTGATGGCCGAAGCGATCATAATAGCCGCCCACGCTGAAGTTGAGCGCGTCGTTCCAGAGCTTGCCCTGCAACTGCAATTCTTCGGTCAGATAGGTGGGCGCCTGCGTGGGATTGCCCGTCCGGCTGGTCTGGCCGCCGATCGGAAAGGGGCTTGCATCATAATCATAGGCGTAGCGATAGGTCATTTCCGAATAGCTGACGATGTTCTTGAGCGTCAGTTCGTCCGTCAGATCGACGCGCGCCTGATTGAGGACCTGCCAGTAGGAGGTGGAGGAAAACTGGTCGAGATCGTAGGACACCCGTCGCGGCCCACGGTTCTGCTGATCAGCCACCGCAGTGGCGAGGCCGGGGAAGAGGAGGAGCGCGGGCGCGGCGGGAACGCCGAGGGCCGGGTTGAACTGCGTGAGCACGGTGCCTGGACCATTGGTCCTGGAATGATAGTAGCGCGCGACGGTATAGAGTTCCACATTGTCCGTCGGGCGGACGATCAGGCTGGCCCGGACACTTTGATAGTCCAGATTGTCATATTTCCTGCCCGGAAAATAAGGGCCGACATCCCTGGTATAACCGTCTCTCCGACCTTCCTCGCCAGCGATACGGAACAGTATTTTGTCGCTTACGATTGGCAGGTTGACGGCAAATTCTGCCCGCACATCCTGCAGATTGCCGACCTCCAGCTGAATATAGCCTTCCTGCCGGTCGGTCGGCCGCTGGGGTTCGAAGAGGATGTTGCCGCCGGTCGCGTTCTTGCCGAACAAGGTGCCCTGAGGGCCGGACAGAACCTGCACATTCGCCAGGTCGAAATAGGAACCGACGCGGCCGTCGATGCCGACCAGTGCCGGAACTTCCGCGAAATAGTTGATGACGCCGGGAACGGACCCGAAGGCCGGCCCCTGCCCGCGCAAGGCGAAGAAGGCAAACTCGCTCGGATAGCCGCCGGTGATCGTGATAAGAGACGGCGTGTAGTTGGCAAGGTCGGTCCGCCCGACAATGCGGCTCTCGCTCAGCGCCTCGGGCGAGAAGGCGGTTACGGAAAGAGGAACATCCTGAAGACGCTCACTTCTACGCCGCGCGGTGACTACGATGTCGCCGAACGTCGTCTCGCCGCCCCCGCTCGCCTCATCAACGGACTGGCTCCTCGCCTGAGTCGCGCCCGCGCCGGAAGCCGCTGCCGTTTCACTATCGGCAAGGCCGGCAAGCTGCTGCGCGTGAGCAGGCGTTATAAGCGCGATCGCCGAAGTGCTCGCCAGTATCAACATCCAACCCTTCACGCTCACCCTCCCAAAAATTTCATTTGTGCGAACCGGCACTATCGGGCAATGGTATCGATGTCAATCGGAGATCATCACGCGTGAAAAAGTCTGTAGAAAAAGAGGATGAGGGGTTTGGCACCGATAACAATTGGGATGGCGCCGCGATGCCGCCACCTCCGTTCGCCCGCTGGGTCAGCGGCATGGCCGGGGATCGGTTTGAGGCGATCAGGGCGGACGATGCGCCGCCGATCGAAAGCGTCGATGAATTGCGCCGTCACTACGACCGCATCAACTCAGCGCGCCTGGAAGTGGCAAGCCGTCACTATCCGGTCGAGACAGAGGCTCTCGTCATCAACGGGATACCGGCGCAGCTGGTGCGGCGTCCATCGGCGCCCCCGGACAAGATCCTCATCTGCCTTCATGGGGGCGCTTTCATGTGGGGGAACGGGGCGGGAGCCTTGATCGAGGCAGTGCCGGTCGCGGCGGTCGCGGATATGGCGGTTCTGGCCGTGGAATACCGCCTCGCGCCGGAACATCCTTATCCCTGCGCCGTGCTGGACGTGCTCACCGTCATCGATGATCTCCGGTCGAAAAACCCTGCCCTCAAACTGGGCATATACGGCTGCTCCGCGGGCGCGGTGCTGACGGCGCAGGTCGTGTCCCGCATGATCCAGCGCGGCGACCGGCTTCCGGAGGCGATCGCCATGCTCCATGCGGCCGGCGTCGATCTTGGCGGCGATTCGCTGGAGATGGCGGCGCTGCTCAACGGAACGGCGGATGCGGCTGCCGTCCAGCGGCTTCATGATCTGCCCTATTTCGCCGGTACCGATCCGAAGGACGCTTCGGTCTTTCCCGGTGAGCACCCCGCTGTTCTGGCACGATTTCCCCCCGCCCTGCTTGTGAGCGGGACCAGGGACTTCGCGGCCAGCTCCGTCACGGTCATGCATCGGCGGCTGAGGGCGGCGGGCAGGGATGCTGAATTGACGATGTTCGACGGCATGTGGCATGCGCACCATGTCGACGTTGACCTGCCGGAATCGCGGGAGGTATTCGCGCTTCTGGCGGGATTCTTCCAAAAACGCCTCTCCTGAGCAGGAGCGGGTTCCTCAGCTGCTCTGCCGCACAATGAGTTCCACCGGAAGGATCGTGGAGGAAAAGCCTTTTTCTTCCCCCGCGACCGACTGCAGGATCGCCTCGCCCAACAGCCTGCCGGCGGCCGACCAGTCCTGGCGAATCGTGGTCAGGGGCGGCCGGTTGCTTGTGGCCACCGCAATATCGTCGAAACCGGTGATCGCGACCTCATCGGGCACTCGCATGCCTCTGTCGATAAGAGCGTCGCAAGCGCCGGCAGCGATAAAGTCGCTGGCCGCGATGATCGCGTCGAACTCCATATTCTGGCTCAACGCCTGTTGCACGGCTGACGCACCCGCCACGCGCGAGAATTCGCAAGCGATGCTGCCGACGAGCGCCGCCGTCGTGGCGGCCACGACATCGCGAACCCCTTCCAGGCGTTCGCCCACCTCCGGGTGGCGATGATCGCCCAGGAAAAGAATTTTGCGCCGGCCCCTTTCCACCAGATGCCCGGCGGCGAGCCGTCCACCCTGCCGGTTATCGCTCCCGATGACGGTCAGGCCATTTGCGGCAGTGACGGCGCCCCAGATCACCATGGGCAAGCCCAATGCGGCGATCGGCTTCACCCTTTCTCCCTTCAGGCCCTGTCCCAGCATGATGATGCCGTCCGCATCGATGGCGTTATGATCAAGATAGTGATCGCTGGTGGTCAGAAGCATGGCGTAGCCGGAGGGGGTCAGGATTTCCAGCAGGCCGCCGATCATCGCAAGCAGCAGCGGATCGGATATGGGGCGGTCGCCGGCGATCAGGCGTTCGATGACCATGGCGATGGTATGCGACCGCCTCGTCCGCAACGACCGTGCCGCAGAGTTCATCCGATAGCCGGCCTCACGGGCAATCTCGACTATTTTTTCGCGCAACTCGGGCCGCACAAGGGCACTGCCGCCCAGAGCGCGGGACACGGTGATCTTGGATACTCCCGCCATCTTTGCGACCATCGCCATGGTGGGGCGGGCTGGGGCGCTCTCTTTCTTGGGTGGCGTACTCATCTGTCACCGAAATAGGATTTGAGGCATTGTGCCAACTGGTCGAATGCACGATCTACCGCCTGAAGGGAGGTCGGCAAGACCATAAAGCCATGCGGCAGCCCCGGCAGACGTTGAATCAACACTTCGGTCCCGGCCCGGGCAAGTGCCAGGGCGTAATTCTCGCCATCGTCGCGAAGCGGGTCGACCTCCACGGTATAGATGACGGAGCGGGGAAGATTCGACAGATCCGGGCATCGCATGGGAGAAATCCATGGATGCGACGCATCCTGGTCCCCAGCATATATTCGCACGCACGCTTCAAGATATGACCGCGTCATGCCGGGAAGCGAGACATCATCGATACTGGATTGGCCCAACAGCAGGTCCGTTGCCGGATGAACGAGGAACTGGAAGGCGGGCTGGTCCTGGGCCCGATCGCGAAAGCGGATGGTCAGGGCGGCGCAAAGATTGGCGCCGGCACTCTCTCCGCCAAGGGCGATCCGATCCGCGTCGCACCCCAAAGACCCGGCATTGGCCAACGCCCATTCAAAGGCATTGGCGCAATCATCGAGCGCCGCGGGAAAAGGATGTTCGGGCGCGAGACGATAGCCTACGGCCAGCACCGCGCATTGCGCCCTGTCCGCAAGGACTCTGCACGGCGCATCGTGGCTTTCAATATCGCCAAGCATCCAGCCGCCCCCATGAAGGAAGACCAGGAGTGGCGTTGGAACATGCTGCATGCCATGCGGCTTGTATAACCGCACCGGAACGCCATTGGCTTCGTGATCCTGGATCTCCAGCGTCGGCGCCGGCAAAGCGGCCCCGGCCATTCGCATTCCTTCGCGCATCGCGGAAATCCCCGACGCGTCGAAAATGGGATGAGCATCCGATCCCGGGCCCAGGAACTGGGCGATTTCTTCATTGAGCATTCGGCGCCTTTCCCAAAATGACATCGATAGCATTTTTCGGGCTCATGCGCATTTTTTAATGCAAGTGCAAACGGGCGAATGGAAGACGGTCCATCGCCGCTTCAGCCGTCGGTGCCATGTCGGG
This sequence comes from Sphingobium sp. 22B, assembly GCF_001580035.1. Taxonomy (NCBI): domain Bacteria; kingdom Pseudomonadati; phylum Pseudomonadota; class Alphaproteobacteria; order Sphingomonadales; family Sphingobiaceae; genus Sphingobium; species Sphingobium sp. 22B. The sequence continues at coordinate 167,445 of NZ_LTAB01000006.1, forward strand.
CTATGGGAGCGGGCATTGGAGGCACCGACCGCCCCTCCACGACTTCATTGACGCGTACGACTTTGGCCGCCGCCTCAAAACCCTGCGCGGCCTCACGCCATACGAATATATCTGCAAAAGAGCCGCAGCGGTTTATGCTCGACCCACACCATCAGATGCAGGAACTGAATGACTGACCGGCTGACGCCGGTAGGATCATGTCGAAGGGCTGAAGCCGTTTTTGTGGCCATGCCTGTCGAGGTAACGCAGGATGGTGTCATCGGTGATGTTGCCGGACGTGGTCGAGAAGTAGCCGCGCTGCCAGAAGCGTTGGCCCCAGTAGCGCTTGCGGATATGCTCGAACTCCTGCTGGATTTTGCGCGATGACCGGCCCTTGGCACGGCGCACGAAGTCACTGACCGAGACATGCGGCGGTATCTCGACGAACATGTGGACGTGATCACGCGACAGCACGCCATGGACGATGGTCACGCCCATTTCGGCGCAGACCTGCCGGATGATCTCACGAACTCGCAGCCGCACTTCGCCATGCAGCACCTTGAACCGATATTTCGGCGCCCAGACCAGATGGTAGCGATGATGAAAGGTCGTGTGACAACCGCTGCTGTAGCCCATAGTCTGTACCCTCGGAGAAAAANCCTTGAACCGATATTTCGGCGCCCAGACCAGATGGTAGCGATGATGAAAGGTCGTGTGACAACCGCTGCTGTAGCCCATAGTCTGTACCCTCGGAGAAAAATGAACTCTCGCCCTTCGGGCTGTTCATTTTTCTCCGAGGGTACAGACTACTGGCCGAGTCCAAGGCTGAAGCCAGTATCCGACTGAAGTCGGAGGGGTTGCTCCTTGTTCATTTTTCTCCGAGGGTACAGACTACTGGCCGAGTCCAAGGCTGAAGCCAGTATCCGACTGAAGTCGGAGGGGTTGCTCCTACTGGAGGACTCTAAACAATCAGGCAGTTCCGCCAACGACCATCTCATCGATCCGAATCGTCGGCTGGCCGACACAGACGGGAACAGTCTGCCCTTCCTTGCCGCAAACCCCATCGGCGAAACGCAGATCATTGCCGATCATGGACACATGCTTGAGCGCCTCGTGGCCGAGGCCGATCAACACGGCGCCCTGGATCGGGGCGGTCACCTTTCCATCTTCGATCAGATAGGCTTCGGTGGCCGAAAAATTGAACTGGCCACTCGTAATGTCCACCGTGCCACCGCCAAAGGCGACGGCATAGACACCGTGTCTGACCGACCGGATAATCTCCTCCGGCTCCTTGTCGCCGGGGGCAAGGTAGGTGTTGGTCATCCGCGGCATCGGCAGATGGGCATGGCTTTGGCGCCGGCCGTTGCCCGTGGGCGCCCGCCCCATCATACGAGCGCTTTTCCGATCCTGCATCAAACCGGTGAGATGCCCGTTTTCGATCAGGACGTTGCGTGAGGTGGGCACGCCTTCGTCATCCACGTTCAGCGAGCCGCGATGTTCGGCCAGGGTGCCGTCATCGATCACCGTCACGCCCTCCGCCGCGATCCGCCCGTTCATTCGTTCCGTAAAGACCGACGACCGCTTGAGGTGCGCGTCCGCTTCCAGGCCGTGGCCGACCGCTTCGTGCAGCAGGACACCGGGAAAACCATTGCCCAGCACCACCGACATCACACCCGACGGCGCCGGCCGGGCGTCGAGGTTCACAAGCGCTATTCTCACGGCGGTGCGCACCAGCCGTTCCAGCCGCTCGCCGTGGAACTCGGCCAGGGTGAAGCGTCCTCCCTCCACGCCGGTGCCCATTGCCCGGCGCGTCCCGGACTGGGCGATGACGGTGACGGCCAGCTGCACCAATGGCCGCACATCGGCCGCGACCGATGCGTCGCTGTCCATGACCAGGATAATGTTGTGCGAGGCTTCCAGCCGGCCAGACACCTGAACGATACGCGGATCGGCCTCCCGGCAGCGACGATCGAGTTCCTGGAGGAGCAAAATCTTCCCGGCGTCAGGCAACGACTCCAGCGGATTGTCGATGCCATACAGCAGCGGGCGCTTGTTGCCGGTGTCGATGGCCACACCCCCGCTCCGTCGCGCGTCATCGCCATGCAGCAGCATGCTTCGCACGGTACCGGTGGCCGCCTCGATCGCCTTGGGCGTCATATCGCCGGAATATGCGAACGCCGTCTGCTCTCCGGTGACCGCGCGTGCGCCGAAGCCCTGAGAGATGGAGAACTGTCCCGCGGACACCTTGCCGTCGTCAAGGCTCCAGCTTTCGGCCTGGCCTGCCTCGAAGTAGAGATCGGCATGGTCGGCACCGTTGCCGAGCAGCCTGTCGACAGCAGCAGCCACTGTCCCTCGCGCGAGTCCGGCGGGTTCCAGCAACCGGTGCTCGGCGATCGACACCGCATCCTGTTGCGACATTTCCTGATAGGCCGACATGGTTTCTCCTGCTCCGCGATCACCGGCCCGCGATGCGCATGGACTCGATCAGAACGGACCCGGTCCGCACCGCGCCGCTGCGATGAACATCGCCGCCGATCGCGACGATCTGCCGCAGCATCACCGGCAGTTCACCGGCAATCGTGATGTCCTGCACCGGAAAGGCGATGGCGCCATTCTCGATCCAGAACCCCGCGGCTGCCTTCGAATAGGTACCCGTGACCGGGTCGACGGCCCCGCCGATCAACTCAGTGACCCAAAGTCCCCGATCCAGAAGACGCAGCAGCGCCGCTGTCGATCGAGGGGGATGGCGGCTGGTGAAATGCAGGTTGCGGACGCCATCGGCATTGCCCGTCGGTTGAAGGCCGAGCTTGCGCGCGTAGAAGCACGATAGAAAATAATCCTCCACGCGCCCACCTGAAATCACGGAACGGTGGATGCTCGCGACGCCCTCGCTGTCGCACACCCCGCTGCCAAGGCCATAAGGCTCGAACGGGTCCTCAAGCAGATCGACATGGCCGGAAAGTGCCTGCGCGCCCTTGCCCCCGGTCAGGAACGTCGCGCCCCTATATTGGGCCGCGCCGGTCAGTGCGCCGACAATATCGTACACCAGGCTCGCGGCGACCGGCGCGTCGAACAGGACGGGGCATGTTTGCGTGTCGACTGTGCGACCGCCCCGCTTGCGCAACGCACGGTCCGCCGCCGTCCTGCCGACCATGAAGGGCGGCAGGAGCTGCGATACCCGCCGATCGGAACTCGACCAGCTATCCTGCACCATCATCCCGTCCTGCTCGGCGATGGCGCTGCACCAGATATCATGTCTGGACGCGACGAGCGAACGATCGAAATCGCGACCGATCGCCATGGCGGCGCTGGCGTCGATGCTGGCGGCGCCGGCGTCATTGACGCGGACCGACCCGCCGCCTGCCGCCAGGGCCGCCTCTTCGATCTTCAGCGCCATGCCGCCCAGATCCTGCGCGGTGAGGTTCGAAGGCTCGAACATCGGCACCTCGGACGCGGACCGTGCAAGCCACTCGTCCGCGGCGGGAGCGGCGTCGGGATCGGGCTCGACCGTGCGGGCGATCGCGATGGCGCGTTCCGCCGCGAGATCAAGGCCCGCGCGGGTCAGGGCGGAGGTGGTCGCGGTTCCGGTACGGCCGCGATCGAATATCCGGATGCTGACGACCTGCTTGCCTTCGCGTATCGCGCTGCCGAACACGCCGCCGCGCGCGCGCATGACGATGCCTGCGACTTCGTTGGCGGAAGCAACGACCTGCTGCGCGCCACGCTGCATGGCGCGGTTTGCTGCGTCTCGCGCGATCTGCGCCAAATCTTCCCTGCTTTTCAGGAGATAACCGTCGCCTGAGCCACGCACGATCCCGTTCCTCCTCACCCAGTCCAGTCGCTGTACGGCCGATGACATCCTGTTGATCCTGCCCCGTCACCCATACGGCCCGTCACCGCCGTTTCAGGCGCTCACCATCGAAGCCGGCGCGGTGGACAGAGAGGCGACCTGGCGCAACAAACCGTCACGACCGAGCTGGTACATATTGTCGACCGCGGCCCGCGTCCGCTGGCCATAAAGATCGAGGTCGGAAGGATTGGCGGCGATAAAGTCGGCCACACCCTTGTTATAGGCGTCGCGATAGAAGGGCGTCGTCTCGATGGGCCCTCCTTCAGGCGCTACGTCAGTGCCTTCCGCTCTTGCCTGCTGCACGGCGGCGTCCGCGTTTGCACGAGCGGAGGCGGCCATGCGATCGAAGCGCTCGTTGGCCGCGGATTGCTTTTCCGCGGTCCACTCCAGGTCTCGGCCGACCTCGGCGAACAGCATGGCCTTCCAGGCGTAGATCATGTCGGCCGCTGCGCCAGGCGCGCTGCCAAGGTCCCAGGCTGCCGCGGCAATCCCCTCGATCGCTGCCGCCTGCACGTCATCGTCGCCATCGCGGCTCACCAGCCTCGCCCGCACCTGTCGCCAGTCGCTGCGAGCCACGTCCTCGCCCGCAGCGGCACGGCGCTGGAGGTCGCAGACCCTGTCCCCGCTCGCCCACAGCGCAGCGTCGCCAACCCGATTTCGAAGTTCGGTCTCCGCATCCTTCCATAGCCATTCGATCCAGCGCGCAGCGGCAATCCGGCCGTCCGCGCCTGGCGGCAGTGCTTCAACGACCTGGCGCCAGAAGCCCGCGTCGCCGATCGCGAAGGTCATGATCAGATTCAGGAAACTAAGGTCGAAATCATATCGGGCTGCAAAAGCCGAGACCTCCGCCGCCGGCGTTGCATAGAATGGCAATGCCGCCGCATCGCCGTTCCGCTCGGCCTCCGCGATCAGCGTCAGCAGAGCGCGCCTGCTCGCGATGCTCACTGGGCGGCCTCGATGGCGGCTTCAAGCGCCGCTGCCAATTTCGACCGGCTCATGCTGCCGGTGAACCGTTCCACCAGTTCGCCGCGGTTGAAGATCATGAACGTGGGGACGCCCATGATGCCCTGGGCATGACGGGTGTTGGGATTCTCGTCGATGTCGACCAGATAGACTGCCGCCTCGCCCTCATATTCGCGCGCAAGGTCCTCGATCGCCGGCGCCATCGCCTTGCACGGCCCGCACCAGGCCGCCGTAAAGTCGACAAGCACGGGAATGTCCGACTTCAGGACCTTTTCCTCGAAGGTTGCGTCGGTGGCCGATGGGATATTTGCCATGATATGTTCCTCAATGGTGGCCGATCTTCGCCGTTCTCAAACGGGAAGAAGGGGCGTGATGTGTTGGGTGAAGGGGTCAGCGGCTGACGATGCCGCGCAATCCGGCCCGCAATTCTTCAACGCGCGCGGTCATGATCTTCTGCCGTTCCGCCTGCCAGGTCCGCCAATTGTCGAAATCGTCCGAGCTGAGCGGGACGGGGTTCTCCAGCGTGTATCGCTGCAGGCGTTCACCGAAGGCGGCATCGTCTTCGCCGGGCAGCCTGCGGTTATGATGCGCCTGCTCGATGCCATAGGCGTCCCAGGTCGATTGCACCCGATGATGCTCGGCTGCCGTCCAGCCTGCCGGTTCAAAGGCATCCGCAGCGCTGGATTGGACTATCCAGGTGCTGGCGACGTCGGCCACGGCTCCCGGCGTCGCATGGAGGTCCCACATCGACGACATGATCGCTTCGACCGCTGCCGCGGGAGCGTCCGGCGTCATCGCCGCTGCGAACTGCCGGCGGGCCGCGCGCCAGACCGGGTTGCTGACCGCCTCTCCGGCAAGCGCGCGCCGGTGGATCTCCATGACTTCCTCGACCGCCCGAATGTCGTGCTGTTCGGACAGGCGGGACCGTATCGGCGTCGGCGCGTCGTTCCACAACCACAGCAACCAACGCAGCCCGTCCCCCGGCTGGATTCGCGCTTCTTCCACAATGGCCGTGACGAAAGCCGCCTGTCCATGCTCGTCCATCCGGGACAATTCGCCTGCAAGCAGGATGGTGGCCGCATCTATGCCCCGCGATCCTGCCCATTCGATCAGCGCCGCAGAGCGCGAACCGTCAGTGAAAAGCGGGGCGACCGGGTCGGCGGCGGCGGCCACGTCCTGTAACCTCTCATTGTGCTCAGTCATTATGGGATCTTTCAGACTGGTTGATTGACGCCCCCTCGGCAGCTCCCTTGAGCTCGGCGACCGTGACCCCACCATTCTCGATCTGCAGCTGATGGCTATGATATCGAGTCAGCCGGTCGGTATGGGCGATCGTGACGAGCGACGTGTCGGGCAGTCGTTTTATCAAGGCCTCGAACATCGCCGCTTCCGTCTTGGGATCGAGCGAGCTCGTCGCCTCGTCCAGGAACAGGAAATCGGGCTTTTGCAGCAGCGCCCGGGCGAGCACCACGCGCTGCTGTTCCCCGGGAGAAAGCCGTTTCGCCCAGCTCCGCGCGGCGCCGATGTCGCCGATCAGGCGCTCAAGCCGAATGTCCGTCAGCACTGCACGATAGTCCGCCGGGGCGAACGCATCGGAAGGACTGGGATAGCTCAGCAGCTCCGCCAACGTGCCGTTCGGCAGATAAGGCTTCTGCGGCAGGAACATGACCCTCGATCCTTGCGAGGGATGCTCTACCGTGCCCGATCCAAACGGCCAGATGCCAGACATGACCCGGAAGAAGGTGCTCTTGCCCGATCCGGACATGCCCCGCACCAGCCAGCGCTCTCCGGCGCCGATCGTGAGCTTGTCGATCGAGAACAGCTTATGGCCGGCCGCGGTCCGTACTTCCAGGTCGCGCACCGCAAACTCAGGCCTGTCGGCAGCGGCGTGCACGAAGCCCGAGGACTGCTCATATGACAGCGACTCGTCCATCAGCTGGATACGCTGCGACGCCGATCGCAGGAGCGCAAATCCGTCATAATTTGTCGAGATGCTGCCAAATGCGTGAAACACCGCGCCGAATGCCACCCCCGCGATGGTAAGGTCGCCGACCTGCATCTTGCCGGCCAGAACGAGTGGGAAGAGAAGGACAGTCGGAATGACCGACGCCAACAGGGTGATCAGCACCCGTACCGCCTCAAGGCTCGCGGCACTCCCCGTGTACGGTCGCCAGTTCCGCCGGATCAGTGCATAGTCGTGCCGGGCACGGGCTTCCTCGAGCGCCTGCCCGCCGCCCAGAACGATCTGTTCGGCAAATTCGCGGGCCTGACCGAGATCGTGGCGGAAACCTGCCTCGATCCGCTGCCGCACCACGTCCAGCCGCGTATAGATCCGGCCGATCAGGTGAGCGCTGAGCGTCGCGACGATCGCCGTCGCGATCGCCAGAACATAGAGCGCCCGTGGTATGATGATCTGCCCGCCGGACGGCATGGAGACTGGCAGCGGTGAAGACAGCAGCCATAACTGGTTGGAGTAAAGATAGAACGTCGTGGCCGACGCAACCAGCGCGGGAGCCAGCTGAATAAGATACAGGCCAAAATTATAGACATCTTCCTGGACCCGCTGTTCGGGATGGTCGAGCGCGTGGTCCTGCAACGGACGATAAAAGCCGCGGCCGCCCAGCCACCGCTTCAATAGCTCGCCCGTGAGCGCCGTCCTGATGCGGATACGCAGGGTATAGGCGAGTGCCGATTGCAAGCCATGATGGATTGCGGTCAGGACGATGAAGACCACCGCGCCTGTCAGCGCGGCGACCACGGCAGGACGATTGCTGACGACCAGACCGTTGGTGACGTTTGCAAGCTCCCTGATGTACCGCAATTGCAGGTAAGAGCCGACCACGCCCGCGCCTAGCAAAAGAACCCACAAAGGCACGGCAAAAATCCAGTCCCGCCTGACGTGAAACGCAAGGAGGCGGACCATGTAGGCGACGTCTCCCCAGACATTGCGATGTGCAAAATCCGGGGGACATTCGGTCGCGACTACGGCATCAGCACCAATGTCGGATACGCTCGCGGTCACATTCTACCTCGATTTCGGCAAAGCCGCGGTGAAGACGAGCCGAAATTCCCGGCCGACCCCCTGGTAAAGGCTGTTGGCCACCAGCGGCGTATAAATATTGAACCGATCGAACAGATTGTTGACCGTCAGGTTCAGCTTATATGGACCGTAGGTATAACCGACGGCGGCATCGAAACGAACATATTTATTCGGAAACTTCGGATAAGTGGTTATGCCGGTCAAGGAATCGGTCTTAACCAGATTGACATTGCTCTGATAGTTGCCGCCAAAGCCGATGTCGAGTTGCTGCCTGTCGCCAAGCGTGAAGGACTTCAGCAGCCAGGCATTTGCCTGATAACGCGGCGCTGAAACAAGGGGTGTTGCGCTTCTGGAGGTGGTGTAGGCAAATCCGCTCTGCAGGAACAGCGTTGGCGTGATCTTCCCACTTTGATTGATCTCGAAACCCTCCGACTTCTGCCCGGGACCGGGAATGTAAAAACCCGGATGCGCCGGATCGATCAGGGGATAATTGTTGTTGTCCTTTCGGAAATAGTCGCCGGTTACCGAAAGGCGGCCACCGAAAAGCTCCAGCTTGACGCCGGCTTCGTGCCCTGTGCTGATGGCGGCCGGAAATGGCGCCCCCTGATAGGTCCGGACCCCCAAATTAGGGGGGGTTACGGCCTTCTGATAGGTGTAATAGATCGACGCCCATTTCGTGGCGCTAAAGACCAATCCGCCGGTCGGCAGCAGCTTGCTGATGCGCTGATCCGCGTCGTTGTTGATAAGATAGGGGTAAAAGACCTGCCGACTTGTCAAATCGTACCAGGTCTGGCGCGCGCTGAGGAGGGCATGAAAGGGCCCCCAGCTTATCTGGTCCTGAACCACGAGGCCGTAATCCTTGCGGGTTGCCCGCAGCTCATTCCTGTTGGGATTGCTGCTGTCGGGAATAGACCCAAGCGAAGGAAGCGGCTGGAAGGGGACCAATGCGCTATAACCGGATGCGATCTGGTTGATCTTCTGCCACGAATAATCGAAAGCGACGATAAATTGCTGCGTGACCGATCCGGTCTCAAGCTTGGCGTAAAGGTCGCTCGATGAGCTGAACTGATAGTTTTTCGAGAAACTGTTGTTGCCCGTCACCAAGTCGATGATGCCGATGGCGCCGCCGAAATTATACTTGCCCTGATAAAGCTGGTTTTGAAGGGTCTGCTCGGCATATTGATACCGCATTCGCGATCGCAAGCGGAGCGTGAACGCCTCGGACGTGACAAGATCGCGTTCGACGCCCAGATTCTGCGACAGCGACCGGGTTTTATAATAGTTGTTATCGTTGGAAAAAATTGTCACCGGCTGAACGGTGTTTGTCGTCGGGTCTGCATAATATAGTTTGCCGTAGACAATGCGAGTGTCGTAGATTTGAGAGCTTGCGTCGATCTTCCATCCATTGTCCCGGTAACCGAAGATCGCGGAAGCCGCATAGGAATGTGGATTTTGCCCTCCATTGCTTTGCCGGTCCGCATGCTCCGACAAGCCGACAAAACGCCAATACAGCCGGTCGGATTCGGATATCGTTCCTCCGACATCCACTGAACCACGAATATAGTCGTTGCTGCCCACGCCGAAGTCGAATTGGGGAAGGCTTGTCCCCGTCGCCCTTTTCGGGTTGAGATTGACCAGGCCGCCAGCCACCGAGGTCCCGGTCAGAACGGATGACGGTCCTTTCAAAACCTCGATCGACTCCACGTCGATCGTAGGCGCGTCTCCCCCCGCAATCGAGTTTCGGAGGCCGTTGGTGAACGAAGCGCCCCGCGTGCTGTCCCCACGTGAACTGATCTGGCTCGGCGGACCTGGGGTATAAGTCACGCCCGGCAGGTTCCGAATAGCTTCGTTCAATGAAGTCGTGTTCTGGGTTGCGAGCACCGATTGCGTCACCGACACGATCGTTCCCGGCGTATCCTTCAAGGGCGTGTCGGAGCGGGTGAGAAGATTGGAGTCCTCCTTGCGAAGAGGATCGCGCCTGCCAGTGACGATGATGTCCGCGTTTCCGCCGGAGCGGGCGATACGAACCTGTCCGTTACCCGCCGTCTCGACGAACCACTTGCTGCCTGCCAGCGCCTCCCGAAGGGCTTGCGCAAGTGTCAAATTACCGCGTACAGGCCCCACGACCTGATCGAGCCCCTTGTCGGCCGCGTCAGCGAACGATACGTCAGCACCAGCGATACCGGCGATTGTCTGGATGACCTGCCGCCGCGGGCCTGCCGCAACATCGAAGTCGTAGCGCGTGACGGTCTGCCCATAAGCCTGTTGCGCGCCGCACACGGCCAGCGCCACCACAGCGGTTGTAGTTCCCCACCTCATTTCGAGTCCTCCCTTTCGTGCCTCGATGCCCGGGATCTGTTTCACCGAACATCGCAATCCAGGCTGGCATGACCATCTCCGCAGCTGCCGCGCTCCTTGCAGCGCATTTGTCGAGTTTGCGCTGAAACGGAAGAAGAAGGGGCGAGGTGACGGCGAATCGTTATCCCATCTCGGGTTGGCAGAAGCGACATTAGTTCGCCATATTTATATATTCAAGGGATTATGTTCGCTTTATATGACGAATAATCTAATTTTCTTTATCACGCGGAGTTTGCGGTGGTTTTTCGTTTCGCCGTCTCGTCGCACCGGCAGCCTTCAGCTATGGTGCCATGCCACATTCAGCGCCGATCTTGGCTGATCTATTGACCCGAAATCGCTATGCCCTCACGGCAAAATCGACGCCGGGCATTAAGGAGAGCGACGTGCACGATTTCGACCTTCACGACATCAAGATATTGGGGATTGTGCAGGATAATGCCAATGTAACGATCAAGGAGGTTGCCGAACTCGTGGGGCTGTCCCAGAATGCCTGCTGGAAGAGGATCAAATCTTTTGAAGACCGCGGCGTCATCAAGAGGCGAGTGACCGTATTAAATCCGTCTTCATTGGGGTTTCATCTGATAGCCTTTGTCAACGTCAAGGCCGCGGAGCATTCCGAGGAATGGAACACCACTTTTCAACAGGCGGTCTTAAGCATACCGCAGGTCATCGAGTTTTACAGGCTTGCCGGCAGCGTTGATTACATCATCAAGGTCCTTCTGCCCGACATTGCGGGTTTCGACTCATTCTACAAGGTGCTGACCAGCAAAGTTCGCCTCACCGAAGTTTCGACGTCCTTCGCGGTGGGGGAATATCGCAATTCAAGCGCCATTCCCCTGCCTTTGCCATTGAACACGTCTCCGGACGCGGCTGAGTAATCCATTTCGGCATGCGCTGGTTTACAGGGGCATCGTGCGTCTCAACGGTGCTCCACGATCAACCCGTGCCGCTTCAGGATCGCGCTGTTGTCGGGGTCCCGGCCGCGAAAGGCGCGGAAGCTGTCGGCCGCCGGGCGGCTGGCTCCCCTGGAGAGGACCTCGTCGCGAAACAACTCGCCGGTCGAGCGATCGACAAGGCCGGCTTCCGCGAACCTTTGAAACCCATCGGCTGCGAGTATCTCTGCCCAGAGATAGCTATAGTAGCCCGCAGCATAGCTTCCCGCGAAGATATGCGTGAATGCATGCGGGAAGCGGTGCCACGCGGGCGGGCGAACGACGGCGACCTCTTCGCGGACCGCCTCGATCACCTCCATCGGATCGGAGCCCATCGTACCCAGATGCAGCAGGATGTCGAACATCGACAACTCCACCTGCCTGACGATGAACATGCCCGACTGGAAGTGCCGGGCTACGGACAGCCTGTCGAACAGCGACTGCGGCAAAGGTTCGCCGGTCACATGATGACCCGACATGCCGGTCAACACATCGCGATCCCAGGCGAAATCCTCCATGAGCTGGCTCGGCAACTCGATCGCGTCCCACTCGAAGCCCGTCGTTCCCGCGATGCTCGGCCGATCGACCCGCGTGAAGAGGTGGTGGAGGCAATGTCCGGTCTCGTGAAGGAGCGTCAGCACATCGGTATGAGACAGCAGCGAAGGCGCCGCTTCGCTTTTCGGCGTGAAGTTGCAGACCATATAGGCGACCGGCACGCCGATCATATCGCCATCGCTCAGCCGAGGACGCGCTGGAGCCATCCACGCGCCGCCGCGCTTGCCCGTCCGCGCGTGCAGATCGAGGTACAAACCGGCAATCGCCGCGCCGCTCTCGTCGGCTACATCGAAGTAGCGGGCGTCCTCGTGCCACAGCGCGACATCCTGACGTTCGATCAGGCTGATGCCGAAAAGGCGCTTGAGGAGCGTTCCCCAACCCTGAAGAACACGCTGAACCGGAAAATATGCGCGCACCGCCTGTTCATCGACCGAGTAACGCGCCTGCCGCAAACGGTTTGCGGTGAAGCCGATGTCCCATGGCTGGAGGGTTTCGATTCCCAGTTCGGCGGCGGCATGGTCGCGCAATTCCGCAAGGTCGCGCTCTGCCACCGGCTTGGCGCGCTTCGCCAGGTCTCGCAGGAAGGCAAGAATCTCGCCGGCGTCGCTCGCCATCTTGGTGGCAAGCGACCAGTCGACCGGATCGGCGAAGCCCAACAGATGCGCTGCCTGGCGCCTCAACTCCAGAATTCGCGCGATCCTCGCGGAATTGTCGAACTGCCCGGCCTGCGGTCCCTGATCGGAGCCGCGCGTGCCATAGGCTTCGTACACACGAGCGCGAAGTTCACGATTTTCGGCGAAAGTCAGCACGGCGTTGACGCTCGGTTGCTGCAATGTGACCAGCCACCCCTCTCGTCCCATTGCGAGAGCGGCCGCACGGAACATATCCTTGTCCGTGTCGGAAATCCCGGCGAGCAGCGCTTCATCGGTCACCAGTTCGGACCAGGCATCGGTCGCGTCGAGCACGGCGCTCGCAAATTCGGTCGAAAGCCGGGACAGCTCGACCGACATCTCGGCGTAGCTTGCCCGTGCCTCTGGTTCCAGCGCCACGCCGGACAGCCTGAAATCGCGCAGGGCATGCTCGACCGCGACCTGATCGGCAGCCGGCCGTTCTGCGAAGCCGGGCGATGTGGAGAGCGCCGTCAGAACATCGAACAGATCGCGATTCTGTCGCTTGCGCATATCGGCTTCGACCAGCCTGGCCTCGCCTGCGGCATAAGCAGCGCGGAGTTCCGGCGTGTCCGCCACGGCATGCAGATGATAAACCGCCGACCAGAGCGCCTCGATCGCAACCCCAGCCCGCTCAAGCGGAAGCCATGTCTCCGTGAACGCGGTGGGCCGGTGCCGGACCAGCGCTTCGATGACCGCATCCTGCGCCGCAATGGCGACATCCAGCGCGGATCCGATCGCCTCCGGCGTGATCGCCCCGAACGGAGGCAGTTCATTCGCTTGCAGCAGCGCGTTGATCGGCATGGTACCTCTTCGAAACAGGAAGGACATGGCAGCGTGGCGCTCGGCCTGTGCCGCACGCGCCGACGCGCTCAGACAGTGACGCGCGCCCCGGGCTCCGCGGCGATGGCGTGAGGCATATGGCCTGCAAGATAGCGCTCGGCCTCCAGCGCCGCCATGCAACCCATGCCGGCGGACGTCACGGCCTGACGAAACAGCTTGTCCTGCACGTCACCGGCCGCGAATATGCCGGGCACGCTGGTGGCGGTCGAACCGGGGGTCACCAGAATATAGCCCTCCGCATCCATCGCGATCTGACCGGCGAACAGCGACGTGGCGGGATCGTGCCCGATCGCCACGAACAACCCATCGACGGCCAGCGCACGCGCTTGCCCATTACGGACATCGCGAAGCTCGACACCCGTTACGACGCGGCCATCGCCCCGGACCTCGGCCACTTCGGCATGCCAGACCATCTCGATCTTGGGATTGGCATGGAGGCGCGCCTGGTTGGTGCGGTCGGCGCGCAGTTCACCCCTGCGATGGATCAAATAGACCTTTTCAGCGAAATTGGTGAGGTACAGCGCTTCCTCGACCGCGGTGTTTCCGCCGCCCACCACGGCAACCACGCGGTCGCGATAGAAGAAGCCATCGCAAGTCGCGCAAGCGGATACGCCCGCGCCGCGATACCGCGTCTCGCTGTCGAGCCCCAGCCAGCGTGCCGACGCCCCCGTCGCGATGACGACGGTATCGCCCGTATAGCGCGCGCCGCTGTCCCCAACCGCGACGAACGGCGTTGCGGCAAGATCGACCTCAACGATCGTGTCGGAAACGACCTCCGTGCCGACATGCGCCACCTGGGCAGCCATCCGCGCCATGAGGTCGGGACCCAGCACGCTCCTGTCCCCCGGCCAGTTCTCGACATCGGTGGTGATGGTAAGCTGACCACCGGGCTGCATCCCTTCGATCAACAGGGGCTTCAGCGCGGCACGCGCCGCATAGACCGCCGCGGTGTAGCCCGCCGGCCCCGAGCCAATGATGAGCACCTTGCTATGGCGATCACGCGGCATTCCTTACCCCTTGCCAATATTCGTCAAACCAGTCGCCGCAGCCTATTACACAGTTTCATAAATAAAGAAACAGACAAGATGCCGCTGTGATCGGACCCGCCATCGCGCGATCGGCCGCTCCGCCGGGAAGTCGCCCACCGTTCCGACCCCGCAACGTCAGGCCGCCTCCCCTTTCTTCACGATCCGGCTGCGCGGGCGGCGATGGTTTTCGATTGGCGCGCGACTTCGATGCAGCCGCCAGGCGCATCGCACATGATGGGTCATGACGCTGACCGGGTCTCCAGCCTCAGCTTCTGTCCACCACCGCGAACATGGCCGCCGATCCGACATGAGCGCGCCGTGCGGGAACATCCTCGCGCCTTATCCCGGCTTCGAGCGGATCGTTGCTGCCGAAGGCGGCGACAACGATCCGCACCACAGCGGCGGTCCGCTCGTCGATCAACCGGTAAACGACGGACTTGGCATCCCGCCGCTGGGCGACGAGTTCTGCACGCCGAAGCTCGCCCAATTGTTGGCTCAGGGCCGGCTGGCCGATCCCCGTGGCGGCATCGATGGCGGCGACCGACTGTTCGCCTTGAAGAAGGGCCGTCAGGATCGCCAGTCTTTGCGGCTGGGCAAAGACGCGCAATCGCTCCACGATCTCGGTCGCTGTCGCCCGGTCGATCGGATCAGCCATGATCGGGACGCTCGCGATAAAACCAGAGCTCGTCCCCCGCCTCGCCCAGCGCGCTCCCATGTTGGGGCGCGGGCAGGAGGACCGATCGCCCGGGCCGCCATCCCTCGGGCGCCAGCACCTCTCCCGTGGCCGTCTTCTGGAGCGCGTCCAACATGCGCAGCAGCTCGTCCACGGAGCGGCCGACCGACAAGGGGTACCATATCATCGCCCGAACGATGCCGTCCGGATCGATGAAGTAGACCGCGCGCACCGACGAGCTGTCGGGGTCGCTGCGATCCACCATGCCATAGGCTTCCCCGATCGCCATCGACGGATCTTCGATGATGGGAAACGATATGGTCACGCCCAGGCGCTGGCGAATGACGTCGATCCAGGCCAGATGCGAATACAGGCTGTCGACCGAGAGCCCCAGTAGATCGCAATCGCGCCTGGCGAATTCGTCGGCCGCGCGAGCCAGCGCAATGAACTCGCTCGTGCAGACGGGCGTGAAGTCGGCCGGGTGGGCGAACAAGATCAGCCAGCGGCCACGGAAGTCGCGAAGCTGGACTTCGCCCATGGTGGTACGGGCGCGAAAATTCGGCGCCGCATCGCCGATGCGCAAAGCCGGCCGTCGCTGCACGGAGCCGGGGTCGGGAAGGCACGGGCTGGAGGTCATCACCCCTCCTACAAAAGCTTGCGGCGCGAGCAAAGAGCGGTTCGCGCGACAGGGCGCAAGTTGCGGCTATTTCCGCGATCAGGCCGCCACATGGCCATCGTCCGCCGTCAGGGCGAGGACAGCGAAGGTCGCAAGCCAGTGCTCGCCCATATAGTCGTCGGCAAGGTGGGGCAGCGCCGAACCCAGATGGATCGAGGCGATGTCCCTTATCCGTTCGGGCAGGGGCAGAAAGGGCGCCAGCGAGAACCAGCACCATGCGCGCGAAAGATTGAGCCCGTCCATATGTGCCAGCCGCCCGTCGGTTCGGTCGGTCACCGTCGCGGGGGACGTGAGGGCGCGCATATCGTCCCCGAACGGGTCCGGCATGAACGCGGCCAGCCAGCCGGCAAATCTCTCGCCGCCCACCTCGCGCATCAACATGGCTTCGCATAATGTGGGCGACAGGAAGTCCTCGCCGCTCGGCTCCCATGGCCGTGCCGCCCGGTCGCCGCCGAACCAGCCGGTCGCCCGCTCCTCGATCAGCAATGCCAGATCCGCTCTGCGGCGTCGTGCCCAGCGAAGCGCGTGCACCAGGGCAAAGGCCGTATTATCGTGCTTGCCGCTGCGCACCGGGTAGCAAAGCCGGGGCAGGTAGGCGGCAAGACGGTCAGCGATCCGTTCGGCCAAGGGCGCCAAAGCCTTCGCCCACGGCCGTGCAGGCCGGAAGGCGAGTTCGTCGTGAAGCGCGAGAAGCCATCCCCAGCCATAGGGCCGCTCGAAGGCGTCGGCCACGGGACGATCGAGCGACATGCACTCGCCCATGATCGCCTCTTGAGTCAGCGTGCCGTCGGCGAGCGCGTCGACCGCCTGGACCTCGGGAAGATGCGGGAACAGCCGGCAGAGCCGCATGACCTGCCACCAGCCATGGACGCAGCTGTGCCAATCGAAACTGCCGTAGAACGCCGGATGGAGCGAACGTGGCGTCGCCAGATCGTCCGGCGAGGCAAGTATCTGATCGAGCTTGTACGGCCATTCGCGCGTGAGATGCCCTAGCGTCAGCCGAAGGAAGCGGCCAGCCATCGCCTCGTCCAGCCTCATGGCAATCGACCAAAACCGCCGCCGCCCGGCGTCTCGACGACCAGTACGTCGCCTGTCTGCATATCGACTTCTGCCGTCGAGCCAAGCGGCTCGATATGTCCGCTGGCGCGCTCGATCCGCACGGCGCCGGCTGCGCCGTTTTTGCCGCCGTCAAGACCGAACGGAGGCACCCGATGCCGATTGGCGAGCAGGCAGGCGGTCATCGGGCGAAGGAAACGAATTCGCCGCACGGCGCCGTCGCCGCCGCGGTTCAGGCCTTCGCCGCCAGAACCGCGGCGTATCGCGAAGGCCTCGACGAGACAGGATGTCCGCCCCTCGAATATCTCGGGGTCGGTCATGCGGCTGTTGGTCATGTGGGTCTGGATCACGGATGCACCGTCAAACCCCGGTCCGGCCCCCGCACCGCCCGCGATGGTTTCATAATATTGGTACGCGTCGTCGCCCAGGGTAAGATTGTTCATCGTGCCCTGCGAAGCGGCAACCGCGCCCAGCGCCCCGAACAGCGCGTCGGTGACCACCTGGCTGGTTTCGACATTGCCGGCGACCACCGCCGCGGGATGGCACGGCTTCAGCATCGAACCTTCGGGAATATGAATGTCCACGTGACGCAGACAGCCGTCGTTGAGCGGGATCGCATCATCCAGCATCGTGCGCACGACGTACAGCACGGCTGCCCGCACGATGGCAGCAGGCGCATTGAAGTTATTTTGGCGCTGCGCACTGGTGCCTGTGAAATCGACCGACAACCGCTCCCGCTCGCGGTCGATCCTTATCTGGACCCGCACGACCGCGCCATCGTCCATCTCATAGGCGAACGCCCCATTCGCCAGCGTCGGCAAGAGCCGGCGAACCGCTGCGTCCGAATGTGCCTGGACATGCTCCATATAGGCGGTGACGACATCGGCTCCATGACTTTCGGCCATGTGAGCCAGACCCTCCGCTCCCCTTGCACAGGCGGCGAGTTGAGCGGTGAGATCAGCGATGTTCTGGTCGATATTCCGCGCCGGATACGGGCCAGCGGCAAACATCAGACGCAGTTCGGTTTCAAGGAACCGTCCCTCATCGACCACCAGGACATTGTCGAGCAGCACGCCCTCCTCCTGAAGGGTGCGACTGTTGGGCGGCATCGATCCCGGCGTCACGCCGCCCACATCGGCATGGTGACCGCGCGCGGCGACGAACCAGGTCGGCTTGTCGGCCGCTTCGTCTGCGAACACGGGCATGATGACGGTGATGTCGGGCAGATGCGTGCCGCCGCGATAGGGTGCGTTGAGCGCATAGGCGTCACCCCGGCGCATACCCCGTCCGTCGCGGCAGTCGCCACGGTCAGCGATGATCGTGCGGATGCTGTCCCCCATCGAGCCGAGATGCACCGGGATGTGCGGCGCATTGGCGACGAGATTGCCGCTGGCATCGAATAGCGCGCAGCTGAAATCCAGCCGTTCGCGGATGTTGACGGAGGTTGCCGTGCGCTGGAGCGCCGCCCCCATTTCCTCGGCTATGTTCATGAACAGCCCGGCGAAGATCGCGAGACGGACAGGATCCGCTTGCGTGGCGTCGGCCACGACCTCGTTCGTGCGGGGTTCGACGCGGTCCAGGATCAGGCTGCCCTGCGGATCGACACTGGCGCTCCATCCCGGCTCCACGACTGTCGTGGACACGGCGTCGATGATCAGGGCGGGTCCTTTCACGATCGCGCCGGCCGGCAGCCGCTCGCGCGCGTGCACCGCCGCCTCCCGCCAGGCGCCGGCCATGCGGACAGGCGCTGAATCCAGCGGCGGCGACGGCTCGCGCGGCAGGGAAACCACAGCGTCCTGGGAAACATCCGATGCCGAAATCGCCTCCGCAACCATACGGTCGACAATCAGGGCCGCGCGGGCGTCGAAGCCGAACTGCGCACGGTGCGCCGCATCGAACGCGGCGGCCATCGCGTCCGTCTCGCCGAAGGGAATCTCGATCGTATGCTCCGTATCGCCGCGACGCAGATGAACGCGCTGATCGACCTTGATCGACGCCGGATCGACACCCTGCCGCCGCAGCGCTTCGCGCGCCTGCTCGGCCAGCGCGTCCAGCGCGCTGACCAATGCTGCCCGATCGGACGCCGGCGTGCCGAGGCTCGCCTCCCGAACCTCGCGCCGGTCCGCAAGTCCCATGCCATAGGCGGACAACACCCCCGCGAGAGGATGGATCATCACGCGATCCATCGCCAGCGCATCAGCGACAAGGCAGGCATGCTGCCCGCCCGCACCGCCGAAGCACGCCAGGACATACCGGGTCACGTCATGGCCCCGCGCGACGGAAATGGTGCGGATGGCATTGGCCATGTTCGCGACCGCCACGGCGACGAACCCCTCCGCCGCGCTTGCCGGATCGAGCGGAAGCTCCGCAAATCGCGCTTCCACCACTTCGCGGTCGAGCGGAAGGTTCCCGTCGGGTCCGAACAGCGCCGGGAAATATTCCGGGCGGAGTTTCCCCAGCAGAAGGTTGCAGTCGGTGACCGTCAAGGGGCCGCCGCGCCTGTAGCAGGCAGGACCGGGCACCGCCCCGGCGCTTTCAGGCCCCACGACAAGGCGCCCGTTGTCGAGGCGGCAGATCGATCCGCCGCCCGCCGCGACGGTGTGGATGCGGAGCATCGGGACCCGAACGCGCACGCCCGCGACGATCGTCTCCGAATCCCGCTCGAACTCGCCGGCATAGTGGGAGACATCGGTCGAGGTTCCGCCCATGTCGAAGCCGATCACGCGGTCGAAGCCGGCCTGGGCCGCAGTGACCGTCATGCCGACGATGCCGCCCGCCGGGCCGGAAAGGATCGCATCCTTTCCCCGGAAAGCCCTGCCGGCAACCAGACCCCCGGAAGACTGCATGAACAGCGCCTCCCTTTCAAGGGCGGCGGTCAACCGTTCGACATAGTTCCGGACGACCGGCGACAGATAGGCGTCGGCGACGGTCGTGTCGCCGCGGCCGATGAGCTTCACCACGGGCGCGACGCGATGACTGACGGAAATCTGCGTGAATCCCTGCCGTTCCGCCAGCGCCATCAGCGCCGCCTCGTGCATCGGGAAGCGCCACCCGTGCATCAGCACGATGGCGATGGCCCTGTATCCCGCCTCGAACGCCTGCCTGAGATGCTCTGCCGCTTTCACCCTGTCCAGCGGCTGCAAGACCCGGCCGTCTTCGGCGACCCGTTCCTCGACCTCTATCGTCCGGGAAAAAAGGGGCGGCGGCCGGTGCGGATCGCGCGCGAAGATGTCGGGCCTTTCCTGATGGCCGATCAGCAACGCGTCACCAAATCCGCGCGTGATGGCCAGCACCGTCGGCTCACCCTTGCGCTCCAGCAGAGCATTGGTCGCGACCGTCGTGCCGATCCGCAGCTCGAAATCGACAGGCGCGCCTTCCGTCAGCCGCCGGATCGCTTCAACCGCGGCATCCTCGTAGCGTTCCGGGTCTTCCGACAGGAGCTTGGCCGTGACGATTTCACCGCCCGGCTTCCGCGCCACGACATCGGTGAACGTGCCGCCCCGATCGATCCAGAACCGCCAGCCAGTCATGCCGCATCCTTGCCATGTCGGCGCACGATCGGCCACAGGCGATCGCATCGCGCCCGTTCGGTGCGCCTGTTGTGGCCAGCGACGCTCATGTCAGTGCGCCATCAGCGGTCGAGCGCCAGAAACGACGCCAGCCGGGCGGCAGAAGGCGCCCAGCAAATGTCACGTTCGGCCATCCAGTCATCGTCATAATAGGTGCAGCCATAGCGGTCTCCGCTGTCGCACAGCAGCGTCACGACGCTTCCTGTTTCGCCAGCAGACGCCATTTCCCGGATCAGCGCCTCGCACGCCACCAGATTGGTTCCCGTCGAACCGCCGACCCGTCGGCCGAGCCGGTCGGACAAGGCGCGCATCGCCCCAAGGCTGTCGGCATCATCGACTGCGAGCATCCGGTCGATGACCGACGGCAGGAAACTGGGCTCCACCCGCGGCCGCCCGATCCCCTCGATGTAGGACGCGCAACCTTCGGGCAAGGCGACCACATCGGCGGCATCGAAATGGCGATGGAAGACCGAATGGAGCGGATCGGCGACGCACAGCCGGGTGGTGTGACGCTGGTAACGGATGAAGCGGCCGATCGTCGCGGAGGTTCCACCCGTTCCCGCGCCGCAAACGATCCAGGATGGAACGGGGTGTTCCTCATGCGCCATCTGCGCGAAAATCGATTCGGCGATATTGTTGTTGCCGCGCCAGTCGGTCGCCCGTTCCGCATAGGTGAACTGGTCGAGATAGTGGCCGCCGGTCTGGGCCGCCAGCTCATGCGCCACCTCATAGACCTTGCGCGGATCTTCAACCGGATGGATCTCGCCACCATAGAAGCGGATCGCCTCCAGCTTGGGCGCGGCCGTGCTGGCCGGCACGACGGCGATGAAGCGAAGCCCGAGCATGCGCGAAAAATAGGCCTCGCTCACCGCGGTCGAGCCGGAGGAAGCTTCGATCACGCACGTATCGGGCCCGATCCAGCCGCTGCAAAGCGCATAAAGGAACAGCGAACGCGCCAGCCGATGCTTCAGGCTGCCGGTGGGATGTGAGCTCTCATCCTTGAGGTAGAGGGTGATACCGGGATAGCGGGGCAGATCCAGGCGGATCAAATGCGTGTCGGCTGAGCGATTATAGTCCGCCTCGATCCGACGTACCGCCTCCGCGCGCCATTCACGAACGTCCTGCCTCATCATGCCGCGACGTTCCCGCCGGCTCGACACTTGCCGTGCAACTTATCGATCGTGCCACCAGCGGTGATTGGCGATATGCCGCTCATCAGCCCGTTCCCTCCACTTCCAGCTCCGCCAGCGAAACCCCAGCGAAATTTTCATTACACGATTCAGGTAATATTGAAAGTGTTTGCGTTCGGACAGGATCAACTACGGCTATCCAGACCACACCCCCCAAATGCGAGAGACCTCTTCCGATAGGCAGCCATTAGAATGCGAAGGCTTCGGTGATCCGCCGCTCCGCAATCAGGAAGGCGTCGGAGACAAGCCGTAGCGGCCTTATATCCACATCGCTTTGCCCCGCTGCGATCAACTCCGCGAACCGGGCGTAGAGGCGTGCATATTCCCGGTCCGCCGCAATGCTTTCCGGTTCACCGGGAAGTTGCAATATGCTGCCGCCCATGGCGAGGCGCAGGGTGCCGGCGTCGGTATCGACTTCTATGGACCAAATCTGCGGGCCGGTTTCGAGAAAGTCGAATATCGCGTGCACTGCGGCATCGCCGCAGCGCATCCTGAGGTCGGCGGCGATGGGAGACATGCGTCCTGCCGGCACATCCAGGCTGGCCTGCTCAAGCAGCAGTTCGTGCGGCAGGATCTCGGTCGCAATCGACAGGGCGTTGATGCCGGGGTCGAATACGCCGAAGCCCCCCGAACCGAGTATCCATTCCTGATCCGGATGCCAGCGGCGGATGTCTTCGCGCCAGTCGATCCGGACGGCGAGAATGCGTTTATCGGCAAGCCACGCGCGCGCTGGAGCCACACCCGCCGCCTCGCGCGAGTGCCAGGTTGCAAAGAGCGTCACGCCTGCCGCGCGCGCGGCCTGCGTCAGTGCCGCGATATGCGAAAGCGTCACCGTCGGCGGCTTTTCCAGCATGACATGCAGCCCGGCTTCCATGGCGGTCAGCGCCTGTGCATAGCGCCCATCCGGCGGCGTGCAGAGTGAAACCGCGTCCAGTCGGCAGGCTCCGATCATATCCTCAATGTCATGATAGCCGTCGATCCCCTCCACGCGGCCCTGACGACTGGCAGTGGCGGCAAGGCGGAAGCGGCGGTCGGCGGCGATGGCGGGCAGATGCTGGTCCCTGGCGATCTTGCCGATGCCCACGAGACCCAATCGGACAGGCTCCACGGTAAATCCTCTTGTCTGGACAGGATGCAGGCTGAACGCCTGGCCGGCCATTGGCGCTGGTCTAGGGCAACCGATCCTCGATAAGGAGGAGCACATCGCCAATGATCCGCCGCATGGCGATCCGCGCCCCGTCGGGATCGTGCAGGACGATGGCATCGCGCACCTTGGCATGCTCGACGACGTCGGCGGTGCGGCCCTTGATACGATTGGTGAAGCGGATCGAGGTGCGCAACGCGGTACTCACCACGTCCCGCAACTGGATGTAGAAGGGGTTTTTCGACGCGCGGAGCACGGCGACATGAAAGGCGATATCCGCTTCCAGCGGGTCATCCAGCCCGTTTTCCGCCGCCTGCATACGCTGCAGGCCATCGTCGATGCGCTTGACATCGTCCTCCCCCGCGACTCGCGCGGCCAGGGCGGCCGCCTCCGGCTCCACCGCCACGCGCAGCTCGTTGAACTGGCGCAGCAGGTTCACCGAAAGCTGGCGTTCCAGCATCCAGCGCAGCACGTCGGTATCGAACAGATTCCATGAGGAGGTCGGCTGCACGGTCGTGCCCTGGCGCGGGCGGGCGCTCAGCAGGCCCTTGGCGGTGAGCATCTTGACCGCTTCCCGCGTGACGGAGCGGCTGACGCCATGCTGCTTGGCAAGTTCCCCCTCGGTGGGGAAGACGACATCGTCGAACCGGCCGGTAACGATGGCGCGGCCGATGCTGTCGAGCAGGCCATAGGTCAGATTGCGGCCAAGCTGCGCTGCCGGTTCGTCCACGATGAGATGAGATGCCTCTGCCAAGACGCTGTCCTTGTCCTTACCCGCTCCGATGCCATGGCAATCCATGTTAATGCCCGCTCCAGCCCAGGCAAGGTCCTTTCATATGATAAGTCAATTCATATGATAATTCCGACAGGCATTGGACGCCCCTTTGCGCACCTCTATGGGCCGGATCGTGCCGCAGGCGAGCGCGGCACGAGCACGGGCGCCTCTCACTTGCGGTTCGGAAACGCCTTCACCAGCCTATCATATTGCTCCTTGCTGATCTCGACCATGGAGCCGTGGCGCAGCCCGGCGGGCATCTCATAACGGTTCCATTCCGGCACGCCCGAATTGCCCGAGACCTGGAACCAGGGGCCCGTCAGGCGCGGCGCCTTGGACAGGCCATAGCTCGTTCCCGCATATTGCTCATAGTACATCAGCCAATCCTCGCCGTTCGGCGCGCGGATGACGGTCGGCGCTTCGCGGAAATTGGGGCTGACCGGCGGTCCCGGCGGCGGATAGGGACCAAGCAGGTCCTTGGCGCAGGAGATGCGCACCGTCTTGCCGGTGGTCCAGTTGTAGCTGGGATAGCGCTCATCCTTCACGATAGCGCAATAGGCGCTGCCGTCCGCCTCCGGCCGGATGAAGGTGTCGATCGTCGCCATGTCCCAGTCGAACAGGCGGCGCGGCGGCTTTGCGAAGCGCTTGAGATCGGGCGAGAGGACGTAGAGCGTGCGCTGGCTCGCCCAATAACGCTCCGGGTCTTCGGGAACGCCGGGGATGGTGGCGGTGTGCCACGTCAGCAGGAACTGGCCCGACGGCTTGTCGAAGAACAGCTTGGGCGCGCCGATCCGCTGCATGGCGTGCGGCAGGCCGGGGATGTTCGACAGGTCGGGACGATAGGTGCCATAGGGTTTCCAACCGACCAGATCGTCGGAGACCCAGAAGCGGATATAGGGGTCTTCGTCGCTCTTGTTGCCGACCAGATAATAGCGCCCGTCGCCCCCGCGCGCGATCGAGGCGTGGCCGTGATAATCCTCCGACACCGGCCTGCCGCCGTTGATCTGCTCCCAGTGCAGCCCGTCCCGGCTGACCGAATAATAGAGCACGCCATAGCGCTCCTTGGTCATGTGGGCGAAGAGATAGGCCTTGTCCGGATCGACATAGGGCGTCTCAGGCGCGCCGGGCACGACCTCGGCGCGCACCGGTTTCGACTGGGCTGCGGCGGGAATTTGCATGAATGAAAGCGTGATGGCGGCCGATGCCGCAGCAAGCGCGAAAAGCGATTTGCCCCGAGCCAATTTCCGTCTCCCTTGATTGTTCGGCGGAAGATAGACCTCTCCATCGAAATATTGTCAAGATTGATATTATAAATATGTGTTTTATGAAGAAGCAGATCAGCAGGCCCGGATCGCGCGATTCGCGGCCATGCGACCGGCACGTCCGTTGCTGGAAGATTGGGGAGACGAGATGGGACTGGCGACGATCGACATCAGCGTGGTCGTGATCTACGCGATCGGCATATTCGGCCTCGCGCAATGGGTCAGCCGCGACAAGGCGGGGGCCGGGCCGAAAAATTCGACCGACTATTTCCTGGCGTCGAAGAACCTGCCCTGGTGGGCCATCGGCGCCTCGCTGATCGCGGCGAACATCTCGGCGGAGCAGATCGTCGGCATGTCCGGTTCGGGCTATGCCATCGGCCTCGCCATCGCTTCCTATGAATGGATGGCGGCGGCGACGCTGCTGATCGTCGGCAAATTCTTCCTGCCGATCTTCCTGCGCAACGAGATCTACACCATGCCGCAGTTCCTGGAGCGGCGCTACGGCAACGGCATCCGGACGCTGATGGCGATATTCTGGCTGGTCCTCTATGTCTTCGTGAACCTGACCAGCATCATCTGGCTCGGATCGGTCGCGGTGATGAAGGTGGCGGGCGTGAACCAGGACGTGGCGCTGGTCGCGCTCGGCGTCTTCGCCTTGCTCTACCAGCTTCGCGGCGGGCTGAAGGCGGTGGCGCTGACCGACATCGTGCAGGTGACGCTGCTGGTTCTGGGCGGCCTCGTCATCGCCGTGCTGACGCTGGGCGAGAT
The DNA here is from genome assembly GCF_001580035.1 of Sphingobium sp. 22B. Taxonomy (NCBI): domain Bacteria; kingdom Pseudomonadati; phylum Pseudomonadota; class Alphaproteobacteria; order Sphingomonadales; family Sphingobiaceae; genus Sphingobium; species Sphingobium sp. 22B. The sequence continues at coordinate 192,774 of NZ_LTAB01000006.1, forward strand.
CGGCGGGGGAGAAGGCGTCATCGCCGGTTTCTCGCGCCTGGTCGAACGCGCGCCCGACCATTTCCACATGATCCTCCAGAAAGGCGACCCGCATTATATGGACCTGCCCGGCCTTTCGGTGCTGATCGGCGGCATGTGGATCGCGAACCTCAGCTATTGGGGCTTCAACCAATATATCATCCAGCGCGCCCTGGCGGCGAAATCGGTGGACGAAGCGCAGCGCGGCATGCTGTTCGCGGCCTTCCTGAAGCTCATCATGCCGATCATCATCGTGCTGCCGGGCATCGCCGCCGTCGTCCTGGCGCCCGACCTCGCCAAGCCGGACGAAGCCTATCCGACGATGATGCGGCTGCTGCCGCCGGGCCTGTTGGGCCTCGTCTTCGCGGCGCTGGTGGCGGCGATCATCGCCTCCACCGCGTCGAAGATCAATTCGATCGCCACCATCTTCACCCTCGACGTCTGGGCGAAGTTCCGCAGGATGGAGGAACCCGGCGAAAGGCGGGAACGCCATCTGGTGCTGGTGGGCCGCGTCGCCGCCGCGATCGCGATCCTCATCGCCATCCTCACCGCCCGCCCACTGGTCGGCTCCAGCGAACAGGCGTTCCAGTTCATCCAGGAATTCACCGGCTTCTTCACGCCGGGCATCACCGTGATCTTCCTGCTCGGCCTGTTCTGGCGGCGCGCCAATGAGCCGGGCGCGATCACGGCGGCGGTGGCATCGGTGGCGCTGTCCTGGGGCTTCAAGCTCTGGGCGCCGGGCGTCGCCTTCCTCGACCGCATGGGCCTTGTCTTCCTCGCGGCGCTGGCGCTGGCGGTCGCCGTCTCCCTCGCCACCCCGGCGCGGCGCGACAAGGACAGCATAGCGACCGGCGACGTGCGCTACGCCACCTCGACCGGGTTCAATGCAGGAGCGATCGCGGTGATTCTGGTGCTTTGCGTCCTCTACGCGGTGTTCTGGTGAGCGGCGCGGCGTTCATCGCGGTCGATTGGGGCACGACCAACCGCCGCGCCTATCTGATCGAGGGTGGCGAGGTCGTCGCCACCGAGCGCGACGATATGGGCATCCTCTCCGTTCCGCCGGGCGGCTTTCCCGCCGCCGTGGCGGGGCTGCGCGAGCGCCATGGCGGGCTGCCGATGCTGCTCGCGGGCATGGTCGGCTCCAACCGGGGATGGCATGATGCGGGCTATGTGCCCGTTCCGGCCTCGCTCGCGGACCTTGCGGCGCGCCTCGTCTCGCCCGCAGAAGGCGTCGCCATCGTGCCGGGCGTCTGCCGCGACGGCGACGAGCGGCAGGACGTCATGCGCGGCGAGGAAGTGCAGCTTCTGGGCGCAGTCGCGGCGGGGCTGGCTCCCGGCGACGCGCTGCTGTGCCAGCCGGGCACCCATGCCAAATGGGCGCTCATGAAGGACGGCGCGCTTGCCGACTTCACCACCGCCATGACCGGCGAGATGTTCGCGCTGCTGAAGGGGCATGCGCTGATCGGCAGCGAAATGACCGGCGAGGTCGACGCGGATGCGGATTTCCGCAAGGGCGTCGAAGCCAGCGCCGACCGGGACCTGCTTTCCGCCCTGTTCGGCGTGCGCGCCGCGGCGGTGCTGGGCGGACGCGCGCCCGGCGCGGCGGCCGCCTATGTCAGCGGCCTGCTGCTCGGCAGCGACTGCCGGGCCCGGATCACGCAGCCGGGGCAGCAGGTCCATCTGCTTGCCGACGGCCTGCTTGCGCGACTTTATTCCGCCGCCATCGCCATCGCCGGGGGACAGGCTGTCGTCGTCGACAGCCATGCTTCCTTCGTCGCCGGCATCACCCGCATCTGGGACATCAAAGCATGATCGATTTTTCCGACGCCTTCTCCCAACTCCCACTGGTCGCCATCCTGCGCGGCATCCGCCCCGATGAGGTGGAGGCCGCCGCCGACGCGCTGGTCGAGGCGGGCTTTCGCCTGATCGAAGTGCCGCTCAATTCGCCCGATCCGCTGCTCAGCATCGAAAGGCTGGCGCGCCGCGTCGGGGATGCCGCCATCGTCGGCGCGGGCACCGTGCTGACCGTCGATCAGGTGGCGCAGGTGCAGGATGCGGGCGGGGCGATGGTGGTTTCGCCCAACACCGACATCGCCGTCATTGCCGAAACCGCCAAGCGCGGCATGGTCTCGCTGCCCGGCTATTTCACGCCCAGCGAAGCCTTTGCCGCGCTGGCGGCGGGCGCGAGCGGGCTCAAGCTGTTCCCGGCGGAGGCGGCGACCCCCGCCGTGGTCAAGGCGCAGCGGGCGGTGCTGCCCAAGGAGGTGCCGCTCTTGGTCGTTGGCGGCATCACGCCGGCCAATATGGAACCCTGGCGTCAGGCAGGCGCGGACGGTTTCGGGCTGGGATCGGCGCTGTACCGCATAGGCGCCACCACGGAAGAGATCGCCGCCAGCGCCCGCGCCTTCGCGCAAGGCTGGGCCGGACTGGAGGACCGCTCATGATCCGCGCCTTCGCTCCCCTTACGCTCACTCCCCTGACTCTGGCCGCCCTGCTGGCGCTTGGCGGCTGCGCCACCGCCAGCACGCAGCAGGCCGCCCCGACGCTCGCCAATCCGCTGCTGTCGAGCGGGCCTGACCCGTGGATCGTCCATCATGGCGCGACCTTCTATTTCCTCGGGACCAAGGGCGACCGCATCGCCATCCGCCAGACCGACGATCTCGCGAAACTGGCCGACGCGCCCGAACATGTGATCTGGACCCCGCCCGCCAGCGGCCTCAATGCGATCTCGATCTGGGCGCCGGAACTGCACCGGCTCGACGGCAAATGGTATGTCTATTACACCGCCGCGGAGGCCGGGCATGATGACGACGCCCATCGCGGCGTCTTCGTGCTGGAAAATGCCAACGCCGATCCGCTGAAAGGCGAATGGATCGATCGCGGGCGCGTCAACACGCGCATGACCGGGCTGGACGGCACGGTGTTCGAGCATGGCGGCAAGCGCTATTTCGTCTATTCGGCCTATGACGGGCCGGACAGCGTGCTCGCCATCGCACCGATGACCAATGCATGGACGCTCGGCCCCGGCGAAACGGTGATCGCGCGCCCCGACCAGCCGTTCGAGCGTCAGGGCGGGCGGCAGATATTGGAAGGCCCGGAATTTCTGCCCGGCCCCAAGGGCGACCTGTTCCTCACCTATTCGGCCAGCGCCTGCTGGTCGGACGATTATGCGCTCGGCCTGCTTCACGCCCGGCCCGGCAGCGATCCCATGAACCCGGCGAGCTGGACCAAGGCGCCCCGCCCGGTGCTGGCCAAGGCGCCGCAGAACAATGTCTATGCGACCGGCCATAACGGCTTCTTCACGACCGATGGCGGCAGGCAGACATGGATCGTCTATCACGCCAATGACGGGGCGGACCGGAAATGCACCGCCGCCCGCTCCCCCCGCGTGCAGCGCATGGAATGGAGCAGCGACGGGATGCCGATCTTCCCTGTGCCCTCGCGCGCAGGCGAAGCTGTGGCAGCCCCAAAGCCGTGAAGAAGCTGCGGATTCTCCGCCCGGATCAGTTTGCCGGGCGGAGCGCCGAAAGATCCACCGCATCCCCCATGGCGCGCAGACCCGCGTCATTGGGGTGGAGGTGGTCGCCCGGATCATAGTCGGGCCGCAGGTCGGCGGGCGAGGCCGGATCGCGCACCGCCGCGTCGAAATCGACGACATCGTCGAAAATCGCCCCGGTCCGGATCGCGGCGTTCACCGCCTGCCGCGTCCGCTCCTTGGCGGGCGACATATAGCCCGCATGAAGCGCGGGCGTCATGGTCCCGCCGATCACCCTGATGCCCAGCGCATGGGCCCGCGCCACGAACTGGCGATAGCCCTGGACGAGCTGGTCGGGCGCCGTCGCCTCCGGACCGCTGTCCTTGCCCGCGCCGATGTCGTTTATGCCCTCCAGGAAGATTACATGGGTGACGTTGGGCACGCTCGCCACGTCGCGCCAGAAGCGGTCGAGCGCGGAGGTCGCCCGGCCCCAGCGCAGCACGCGGTTGCCACTGATGCCCATGTTGACGACGCCGCAGCGCCGGGCAGAGGGCAGCGCCGCCAGACGCTCGGCCAGACGACCCGGCCAGCCGCGGGTCTGCGGCGAAAGGCCAAGGAAGCCGTCGGTGATCGAATCCCCGAAGGCGACCACGGTGCAGGGCGCCCGCTTTGCCCGCACCGACGCGAGCGAGAGATAGGATCGCACCTTGATCGGCGTGAATAGCGGCTCGGCCCCGGCGGGCGCGAACGCCATCTCCAGCCCCAGATTGGTGCGCGCCGGCCGCGTCGGCGTCATGAAGGTGACGCTGACGATCACGTCCTGCCCGACACGGAACGGCGCGGCCAGCGGATCGCTGACGACCGTATGTCCTTCGGGCAGCGCGATCCCCGACTGGCCTGAGAAAGTGAGCGGGCGGAGCGGATGGGCGCCGATCTCCGTGCCGGTGGCGGCCGAAGGATCGGCAATGCCGACCGCCGCGATCGCCAGCGGCCTGTCCCCTTCCGCATTGCTGAAACTGAGCTGCAAGGCGTCGCCCGCCTGCGTCAGCCTTACCCGGTACCGATAGGTGCCGGGCGGCTGTTCGGGCTCGCGGGCATCGCTGTCGGCCGGAGCATAGCCCCATGCCCCTGCCCACACCGACGCGGCATGGGCGGGAACGGACAGCGCAAGACCGCAGAGAGCGGCCACTAGCGGGACGGTGCGCATGCAGCTCTCTCCTCGAACCGGCTGACCGGCTGACCGGCTTATTTCTTCGCGGGCACCACGCCCTTGGGCGCCTTGGCCAGCGAACGTATCAGGTCGGTTTCGGCCTGGCGATAGGGCGTGCCGTCGTTGCGGAAGACCTCATGGAACCAGATGGTCGGCTCATCCTGCGTATAGGGTTTTTTCCAGCTATCCCAGGGCAGGCGGGTCTGCGTCCTGCCGTCGACGAAGCCCCAGTTCATCATCGCCACATTCTCGCGCTTGCCGATCGGCAGCGATCCGTCGAAGGTCGAGCCATTGCCCCGCGCCATATATTCGGTGCACAGGATCGGGCGGCCATAGACCTTGAGCTGGTTCACGCGGTCCTGGAATTTCTCCGGCCAGTTATAGTCGTGGAAGGAGATCACGTCCGACTGACCGAGTTGCAGCTTCTCCATCGGCGTCAACGCGCTTTCGGTCTTCCAGTCGTCATGCTGCCACACGCCCGAGGTGAGCGGCTGCGTCGGGTCCACGTCGCGCGCCCAGCCATAGACTTTGGTGAGCAGCGCCAGGACCAGGGGTTGCTTGCCTTCCTGGCCCTTATACTGGTCGGCGCCATTGTCGGGCTCGTTCCACAGATCCCAGCCAAGCACACGGTCGTCCTTGGCAAAGGCGCCGACGACGCCCTGCACATAGGCCTTCAGGCGCGGTTCCTGCGCGGGGTCGCGCAGCGCGGGCAGGCCGGGGCTCTGGACCCAGCCGGAATTATGGACGCCGGGGATGGGCGGGCGCTGCGGCCCCAGCACCGGATTGGGGTCCCAGCAACTGTCGAACAGCACGAACAGCGGCTTGATCCTGTGCTTCGCCGCGATCGTCAGAAACTGGTCGATGCGCTTCCTGAAACCCTCGGCATCCTGCTGCCAGAGCTGATCGTGCAGGAACACGCGCATCGTGTTCATGCCGATGCCCTCCGCAAGGCCCAGTTCGTGATCGATGCGCACCGGGTCCCATGTCTCCGCCTGCCACATCTCAAGTTGGTTGATGGCGTTGGCGGGCGCATAGTTGGAACCGACCAGCCAGGGCTGCTTGGCATACCACGCCTTGGCTTCCACAGGCGTCCATTGCGGGCGCGCATCGGCGGGCATGGCGGTCAGCGCGGCGACGGAGGCCAGCAGGCAGGTGGTGAGAGCTTTCACGAACAGTCCCCTCTATTGTGCGACGAAGAATTTGTAGGTCATGACATTCCGGTAGGTCTTGCCCGGATCGAGGCGGACCGACGGAAATTGCGGCTGGTTCGGGCTATCCGGGAAAAGCTGCGGCTCGAACACCAGCGAGTCGCCCTCGCGGTAGATCTGCCCGCCCTTGCCGACGATCGTGCCGTCCATGAAATTGCCCGAATAAAATTGCAGGCCCGGCTGGTTCGACCAGAGTTCGAAGCCGCGGCCGGACGCCGGTTCGGTGACGCGGGCCATCAGATGCTGGTCTTTGGTGACGGCGTTTCCGACGACCCAATTATGGTCATAACCGCGCCCGTAGCGGATCTGCTCGTCGCCGCCTTCGCGCACCCGCGCGCCGACCGGGCTGGGCTGGCGGAAATCGAACACGGTGCCCGCGACGCTGCGGTGCTGGCCGAGCGGAATGGAGGTCGCGTCGGTGGGCGTGAAGCGATCCGCCGGAATGGTCAGCACATGATCCATCGCCGTGCGGCCCGGCCCTGCGAGGTTCCAATAGGCATGGTTGGAAATGTTGACCACGGTCGGCCTGTCGGTCGTCGCGGTATAGCTGATCGTCAGATTGCCCTGCTCATCCAGCGTGTAGGTCGCGTCGGTGGTCAGCGTGCCGGGATAGCCCTGATCGCCGTCGGGGCTGACATAACGCATGGTGACACTGGCCGATCCACCGGATTTCCGGCCCTGCTTCACCTCGCGGATGGTCCAGACGACCTTGTCGAAGCCCTTCGTCCCGCCATGCAACGAATTGGGGCCGTTGTTGACCGGGACCGCATAGGCCTTGCCGTCGAGGCTGAACCGGCCCTTGGCGATGCGGTTGGCGACCCGGCCCACCGTCGCGCCGAAGAACTGGCCGTCCTTCGCATAGCCTTCCAGGCTGTCATAGCCGACCGCGATGTCCACGGCCTTGCCGTCGCGGCCCGGCATCATCACCGACTGGATCGACGCGCCCAGCGTCATCACGCGCACCGACATGCCCTTGGCGTTGGTGAGCGTCACCGCCTCTACCGCCGTGCCGTCCGGCATCCGGCCGAAGGTCTCGCGCCGGGCCTCGGCCGCCAAAGCGGAAGTCGACACCGCGCCCAGCAGGGCGACGGCGGTCATGGTCCTCAGCATCGTCTCTCCTCTCGAAACTTCAGTCTTGATACAGGAACGGGGCCAGCCCGCGGCAACCCGGATCGATCTCGAACAGCGCGCCGCCCTGCGCTTCCTCGACGCCATCGGCGGCGCTCGTGACATAGATCCGGTCGAGGTCCGGGCCGCCGAACACGCAATTGCTGATCTGGCTCGCGGGCAGCGCGATGCGGCGGACCGGCGTACCGTCCGGCGCGAAGCGGGTGACGCAGGAGGCGCCCCAGCACGCGACCCAGAGATACCCCTCGGCATCGAAGGTCATCCCGTCCGGCGCGCCCCTGCCCGCCTCGAAGCTGATGAACGGTTCGCGCTTGCCAAGCAGGCCATCCTCCAGCGGATAGCGGAAGATCACGCCCATCGCGCTGTCGGTGTGGAGCAGGAAGCGCCCTTCGGGATCGATCGCAGGACCGTTGGGAATCGTATAGGGCGTGGCGTCGGCGGGACTGAACGCGCCCTTCGCGAAGCGGTGGAAAGCCCCTGTCGGCCCATCGCAGGCGAAGGGCATGGTGCCCAGCCAAAGGCGGCCCTGCGCATCGGCGGCGGCGTCGTTGACGCGATTGGCCTCCGGCTCGCCGGGGATCGTCGCCAGCGTCTCGCAGGAAAAGGGATCGAGCGACACGCTGGCGACCGAACGGCCGATCCCGGCCACGAAGCCGCCGCTGGCCCGTCCGATGATCCAGCCGACGACGTCCGGCGCTTCCCAGCTCTCGACCTGCCCCGTGGCCGGCGTCAGGCGGTTGATCCGCTTGCCCAATATATCCGTCCACAGCAGCGCGCCATCGCGGACCGACCAGAACAGCCCCTCGCCCAGAATATCCACGCGGTCGCGGGCGATGACGCGCACGTGATCCATCAGTGGCTGTCTCTCGGCAATCCGCGCGTCTGGGCGATGCGCTGATATTTTTCGGAACCTTCCAGGATCGCGCCGGTCGCGAACTGGCCCACCAGGCTGCGCTGGATTTCCTGCCAGGGCGTCTGCGATTCGGGCGTGACGGCGCGTTCGATCTCCGCAAGTTCCTCGCGGCGACGGGCGATCTCCGCATCATCGACCAGCATGTCCGCGCTGCGGTTCTTGAGGTCGATGCGCACCCGGTCCCCCGTGCGCAGCAGCGCGAGGCCCCCGCCCACCGCCGCCTCCGGCGAGGCGTTGAGGATGGAGGGGCTGCCCGACGTGCCGGACTGCCGCCCGTCGCCGATGCAGGGCAAGGCGTGGATTCCGGCGCGGATCAGCGCTGTGGGCGGACGCATGTTCACCACTTCCGCGCCGCCCGGATAGCCGACCGGCCCAGCCCCGCGGATGACGAGGATGCAATTTTCGTCAATGCCAAGGTCCGGATCGTCGATGCGCCGGTGATAATCCTCCGGTCCGTCGAACACGACCACCCGGCCCTCGAACCTGTCGGGATGCTCGGGATCGGAAAGATAGCGGCTGCGGAACTCCTCGGAGATCACCGACAGCTTCATCACGGCGCCCTCGAACAGATTGCCGCTGAGCACGGTCAGCCCGGCCGCCTGCTTCAGCGGGCGCCCGAACGGCCGGATCACATCCTCGTCATGGATTTTCGCGCCCGCCAGATTCTCCGCGATGGTGCGGCCATTGGCGGTCAGAGCATCGCCGTCGATCAGGCCCGCCTTGAACAATTCGCCCATCACGGCGGGCACGCCGCCCGCGCGGTAATAATCCTCGCCCAGATATTCGCCGGCGGGCTGGAGATTGACCAGCAGCGGCACGTCCGCCCCCTGCGCCTCCCAATCCTCCAGCGTCAGTTCGACGCCGACATGGCGGGCGATGGCGTTGAGGTGGATCGGCGCGTTGGTCGAGCCGCCGATGGCCGAATTCACCCGGATCGCATTCAGGAAAGCCGGGCGGGTGAGGATGTCGGAGGGCTTGCGGTCGGCCTTCACCATCTCGACGATGGCGCGTCCCGTCTCCCAGGCGCATTCCTGCCGGTCGCGATAGGGCGCGGGGATCGCCGCCGATCCGGGCAGCGACATGCCCAGCGCTTCGGCCAGCGAGTTCATCGTCGTCGCCGTGCCCATCGTGTTGCAATAGCCGGTCGATGGCGAACCCGATGCGACCAGCTTCAGGAAGCCCTGATAGTCCAGCTCCCCCTTCGCCAGCATCTCGCGCGCTTTCCAGATGATGGTGCCCGCGCCGGTGCGCTTCCCCTCATGCCAGCCGTTGAGCATCGGACCGACCGACAGCGCGATCGCGGGAATGTTCACCGTCGCCGCCGCCATCAGCGCGGAGGGCGTGGTCTTGTCGCAGCCAATGGTCAGCACCACGCCGTCCAGCGGATAGCCGTAGAGCAGCTCGACCAGGCTGATATAGGCCAGGTTGCGGTCAAGGCCCGCCGTCGGCCGCTTGCCGGTTTCCTGCAACGGATGGCTGGGAAATTCGATCGGGATGCCGCCCGCGTCCCGGATGCCCGCCTTGATCCGTTCCGCAAGGACCAGATGATGGCGGTTGCACGGCACCAGATCGCTGCCCGACTGGGCGATGCCGATGATCGGTCGGCCCGACTGCATCTCCTCGATCGAAAGGCCGTAGTTCAGATAGCGCTCCAGATAGAGCGCCGTCATGTCAGGATGGCTGGGATCATCGAACCATGCGCGGGAGCGCAGCTTCAGGGCCGGTTCGATCTTGCCCTCATCAGCAGAAGAAATGTTCGCCTCCCATCCATTTTATCCGATTCGGCCGCTCGCCACGCAAAGCAGCATCTCTCGGGAATGTTAAGGATGCCGCTACCATCGGCTTTTCATACAGGCAACCTATTTATCCTACAAATATGTCTTGTCCGATCAGACCGCGAGGGTTATGAGCCCCACCAAGGCCCAACACAGGGCCGAGCTGCTGTTCGAAGGGGAGGACCATGAACCGTATCGCCCGCTCACTTATCTGGACGTCTTCCGCACTGGCGATCTTCGCCGGCATACCGGCCCATGCGCAGGACGCGGCCGCGCCGGCCGACGATAGCGCCGACATCATCGTCACCGGCCAACGCGCCAGCCTTGAAGCCGCGCGCAATGTGAAGAGGAATTCCGACCTCGTCGTCGACTCGATCGTGGCGGAGGACATCGGCAAGCTGCCCGACACCTCGGTCGCCTCCGCGCTTCAGCGCATCGCGGGCGTGCAGGTGCAGAACGGCTTCAACAACGAAATCCAGAATCCGATCATTCGCGGCATCGGGGACATATTGACCACGCTGGACGGGCGGGAGATCTTCACCGGCGTCGGCCGTGGCTTCTCGTTCCAGGACCTGCCCGCCGAAGCGATCGGCGGCATCGACGTCTACAAGTCGAACTCCGCCAATCTGATCGAAGGCGGCGTCGCGGGCGTCATCGACATGAAGCTGCAGAAGCCCTTCAATTTCAGCAAGGGCTTCACGGTCGCCGCCAACGGCCGCGTCTATCGCGGCGACATTTCCGGCGAGACCAGCTATACCGGCGGTCTTCTCGTCTCGAACCGCTGGGATGCGGGCGACGGCGAAATGGGCCTGCTGGTCGATGTTTCCTATGGGCGCAACAATTTCAGCCGCCCGATCTCCTTCAACTGCGATCCGCGGTCGAGCAACCATGGCCCGGCGGGCGCCGCGAACATCGTCCTGCCCACCTGCGTCGGCGGCCTGACCGATACCGGCCACAACACCCGCCCGCAGGTCAACGCCGCCTTCCAGTGGCAGATCACGCCGGAACTGCAATTCTATCTCGATGGCCTCTACACCGGCTATCGCTCGACCTTCGCGACGAACTTCATCTTCTCGGACCTGTTTGCGGGCAGTTCGATCACCAATGCGGTTGCAGGCAATGACTGCTTTTCCGGGCTGGTCGATTCCGGAGGCTTTCCAACGACCGATGCAGAAAACCCCAATAACCGGATCGAAAATCTTTGCATTGGCAAGTCGGCCACGTTCAACGGCGTGGACGTGCTCACCAGCACCCAGGCGAAGAAGCAGCGCACCGACCAATATGTGTTCGGCGGCGGTCTCAAATGGGACAGCGACACGGTGCATCTGGTCTTCGACGGCAGCTACATCCAGTCGAAGAACGCGAACCGCACGATCATCGTCGACACCGCCAAGCATGGCGCGTCGGTGGACATCATCGTCAATGACGGCGGCCACGGCACCACCGTCATGCAGGGCGATCCGCTCGGCAATCCTGACGGCTTCGTCTTCGCGAACTCGCTGTTCCAGGATCTGAGCAAGTCGAACAGCCGCCAATATGCGTTCAAGCTCGACTCGGCCTTCGACATCGAAAGCAATTTCCTGCGCCAGTTCCAGGTCGGCCTGCGCTATTCCGACCGCACCGGAACGTTCCGCGCGGTTGCGGGCGGTCCGAACTTCCCTGGGGCGAACCGCGCCACGCTGGTCTCCTCGGTGGGCCTGCCGTCGGACTTCATGGTGCTTTCACCGGACTCGATCCCGTACATCAACAACGGGGCCCACTGGTACACGCCGAACCCGGACTATCTGCTCAGCAACACGGATGACCTGCGCGCACTCTATGGCGCCCCCGCCGGCGATCCCGCCTGGGACCCCACGCGCAACTATGAAGCGGCCGAGAAGACCTGGGCGGCCTACATTCAGGGCAAGTATCAGATCGACCTCGGCGGGTCCTCGTTGATCGACGGCCTGGTCGGCGTTCGCCTGGTCGACACCAAGCGCACGCTGGACGGCACCTCGCGCGTGATCGGCGCGGGTCCGAACAATACCGACCTGTTCAATCCGATCAGCCGGGGCACCCGTGACTTCTACGCCCTTCCGAACGCCAGCATCCGCTTCCGCGCCACGCCGAACCTGCAGTTCCGCGCGAGCTACGCCAAGACCGTCGCGCGGCCGACCTTTGGCGACCTCAACCCCGGCCTGTCGCTGGCGGCTCCCGGTGGCAACCCGAACGTCAGGCTGGCCGGTTCGGGCGGCAACCCGGACCTCAAGGCGCAGATGTCCGACAATTTCGACGTCACCGCCGAATATTATTTCGGCCGGTCAAGCTATGTCTCGGTCGCCGGCTATTACCGCAAGCTGAAGGATCGCGTCGCGCCCTCCAACTCGGTGCAGGTCATCAACGGCCAGACCTACCTGATCACCCAGCCGCGCAACCTCGGGTCCTCCAAGCTCAAGGGCATCGAAGTCGCGGGTCAGGCCTTCTTCGACTTCCTGCCGGAAGGTTTCGATGGCCTGGGCGTGATGGGCACCTTCACCCTCGCTGACAGCGAGGTGACGACCCCCGGCGATCCGCTGGAAGGCAAGGAACTGCTCGGCGTCTCCAAATATAGCTACACCGCCGGTGCGCTCTACGAAAAGTACGGCATCACCGCGCGCGTCGTCTATACATGGCGCTCGGGTTACAACGAGTCGCTGTTCGGCGCCGGCACCCTTACCAGCCCGGATTACGACAGCCAGTTCAACAAGGTCAAATCCAATGGCCGCCTCGACTTCTCGGTCGGCTATGACGTGACGCCGAACATCACCGTGACGGTGGACGGCGTGAACGTGAACGGCGGCAAATATTACAGCTATTTCGACTCGCCGGCCTTCCCGCACGACATCCGCATCGATGACAAGTTCTACGGTGCGAGCGTCCGCGTGAAATATTGACGCCACCCTTCCGGGGGCGGGGCGGACTGCACGCCGCCCTACCCCTCCAATGCCCCCGGCGGATCGGGCGGGACGGCGATGGCCGTTCCGCCCTTTTTTTCAGATCATGCGCCGCAACTTCACCGTCCACCTTTGCCGTGGAATTCGCCGATCGATAGTCAGGTAGACCTCCGTCCCTGCCCTGCCTGATGCCGACCGCCGCGCACCGTCCATAAACGGAGGCTTCCCAAAGTATCGCCGTTGATTTTGAGACACATCAAGACGCGCTGGCGATCATTGGGCTACATGGGTTTCAACGCTTGTGACCGACACCAGCTGAAGCGTCAGAGATCTCTTCGACGGAGCTATCGCCATGTTCATCGCGCATCGCGCCGCGAAATCCCCTGCGCTGGCGAACAGAGCGCGGCCACAAGCCGAAGCTGCGGAAATCCGTGGCTTTCGGCAGGACATTCGGCGCGTTCCTGAGTGGAAATGATGTGGACCTACCATCCCGACCTGCTCGCCCGGCCCGTGCCGCGCTACACCAGCTATCCCACCGCCGCGCAGTTCAGCGGCGATGTCGGCGCGGCGGAGCTTGCCGCCCGGCTGGACGGGGTGGAAAGGAACGACGCCCTCTCCCTCTACGTCCACATCCCCTATTGCCACGACATATGCTGGTATTGCGGCTGCAACACGGGCGCGGCGAACCGCGTCCAGCGCCTCACCGCCTATGTCGAATCGCTGGAGCGGGAGATTGCCACGGTCGCCGGGCGGCTGAACGGCAAGGGCCGGGTGCAGCGCATCGCCTTCGGCGGCGGCAGCCCCAACAGCCTGCCGCTGGTCGATTTCGTCCGGCTGCTCCAGCAATTGCTGCTCTGCTTCGATGCGCATCATGCCGAACTGTCGGTCGAACTCGATCCCCGCCGGCTCGATGGGCCATGGATCGCGACCATGGCCGCCATGGGCGTCGACCGGGCGAATCTCGGCGTCCAGACCTTCACCCCCCATGTCCAGGCGCGGATCGGCCGCATCCAGCCGCTCGACATGGTGGAGCGCGCCGTCGACCGGCTTCGCGCCGCCGGCATCGCGACGGGTTTCGACCTGATGTACGGCCTGCCCGGCCAGACGCCGGATGACCTCGCCGCCACGCTGGAGGCCGCCATCGCCCTGCGGCCCGCCCGCATCGCCCTGTTCGGCTATGCCCATATGCCCCGGCTGCTGCCCCGCCAGCGCCGCATCGACGCCAGCGACCTGCCCGATCTCGCCACCCGCTTCGCCATGGCGGCGCAGGGCCATGAGACGCTGACCGGCGCGGGCTATGTACCCATCGGCTTCGACCATTTCGCCCTGCCCGAAGACGGCATGGCCCGCGCCGCCCGCGACGGCCGACTGCGCCGCAATTTCCAGGGCTTCACCGACGATCCGGCGGAGATCTTGCTGGGTCTGGGCGCCAGCGCGATCAGCCAGTTCCCCGACCTCATCGTCCAGAATGAGAAACAGGCCGGTCCCTGGCGCGAGCTGGCCGATGCGGGCCAATTATCCGCCACCCGCGGCACGCCGCGCACGCCGGAGGACCGCCGCCGCGGCCGCATCATCGAAGCCCTGCTCTGCCAAGGCGAGGCGCATGTCGGCACCGCCCATCCCATGCCCGATTTCAGCCGCTTCGAAAAACTGGGCCTTGTCCGCATCAGCGAGGGCCGGGTGGCGCTGACGCGGGACGCGCTGCCCTATGCGCGCAGCATCGCCGCCTGCTTCGACGCCTGGCTGGAACCGGCGGAAAAGCGGTTCAGCCATGCGGTCTAGCGCGCTGGCCCTGCTGGCCGTCATCCCGCTGACGACAGTCCATGCGCCCGCCGCCGCCATGCCGAACCCCTGGTATTGCGGCTCCGCGCCGCCGGGCTGGACGCCCCCCTGGCAGCGCAAGCCCGCCACCCCGGACGACAAGAACGCCCCCTGTCATGTCATCCCCTGCGACCGGAAGAAAATCCGCGAAACCCGCCAATAAAGCGGATTCCATGCTCCCGAAGGCAGGAGCACGGACCGCTCAATGGCAATCGCCAGCCAAAGCCGAACAAATTCAGGCCAAAGCCAGCACGCTCGTCAGAATATAGCGCACCAGTTCCGCCTGTCCCCGCGCTCCGGTCTTGGCGTAGATCTTCTTCGAATAATTCCGCGCCGTCTCCACCGTCAGCCCCAGATCGGCGGCCGCCTCGCTGATCGACATGCCCTGCGCGATGGCCCAGGCCAGCCGCGCCTCGCTGGGCGACAGGCCGAACAGGTCGACCAGCTGGTCGCACCGGTCCGCCTGCGACCAGCGGTCCCCGCTGATATAGGCGATGGCGACGGGCGCCGACTGGGCGGACAGCGACCGGTCCTGGATCGGCCGCACCAGCATGTCCATCAACGGATCGCGGCTCAGATTGATCGCCCTCGGCCGCGCATCCCGATCCGCCGCGAAGCTCTTGACCAAGGCGGTCAGTTCCCGGTCGACCGCCGGGGAAGCCGGCGTCAGCCGGTCATAACGCCCCCGGCGCAACAGCCGCGACCGCTGGAAAAGCTGCTCCAGATGCGGCGTCATGTCGACGATGCGGCACTGGGCGTCCAACGTCAGCCAGCCGAAATTGAGCCGCCCGAACGCCTCCGAATTGACCGAGGAACGGAACTTCTCCCGCTCGAACGCGACGAAGCTGCGCAATGCGATGCGCAGATGCGGCACCAGCGCGGTCAGCAGCGCGCCGACGCCCGACCCCACTTCCCGCCCCCCCGCGCAGCTCAGCCAGGCGTCCATGCCGCTCGGCTCGGTGACGCGGACCGAACGCATGTTGGTGATGCCCAGCGGCTCCAGAAACTCGGCGCGATAGCCTTGCTGCACCCTGTCGCCCGGATCGAGCAGTTCGTCCAGCGTATAGACCCGCGCCTCCCGCATCCGCCGATAGGGCAACGGATCGCGCCCATATTTCTGGTTGAACAGCCGGTCGAGATGCAGCGGTGTCGGCGGCCCGGCATAGAGTTCGACGATCCGCTCCTCATCCACCGGGCGGAAGGCCAGGCTGGCATAGGCGGCCCCCCCCGACCGCGCGCGCAGCCTGTCGAGGAACCCGTGCCAAAGGGGTTGCTCGAACATACCCTCATGGAGAGCCGCCAATAATCCGCCGTCGTCCAGTCGCATGGCTAATATGTATATCCTCCCATATGGGAGGTCCAGAGCTTCGCCACTTCTGCCATCAGGCTGTCACGAAACAAGGCGGTGAACATGATCGATTCGAAAAGGCTGACGCATCTGGAGCGTCTGGAGGCGGAAAGCATCCACATCCTGCGCGAAGTGGTGGCGGAGGCCGAAAAGCCGGTGATGCTGTACAGCGTGGGCAAGGACTCGGCCGTGATGCTGCATCTGGCGCGCAAGGCCTTCTACCCCTCGCCGCCGCCCTTCCCGCTGCTGCACGTCGACACCACCTGGAAATTCAGGGCGATGTACGATCTGCGCGACCGGATGGCGCGGGAATCGGGCATGGAACTGCTCGTCTATCAAAATCCCGAAGCGCAGGAACGCGGCATCAACCCGTTCGACCACGGCCCGCTGCACACCGACATGTGGAAGACGGAGGGGCTGAAGCAGGCGCTCAACCTCTACGGCTTCGACGCGGCCTTCGGCGGCGCCCGCCGCGACGAGGAAAAGAGCCGGGCGAAGGAACGCATCTTCTCCTTCCGCACGGCCTCGCACGGCTGGGACCCCAAGAACCAGCGGCCGGAACTGTGGAACCTCTACAACGCCCGCAAGAACAAGGGCGAGAGCATCCGCGTCTTCCCGATCAGCAACTGGACCGAGCTGGACATCTGGCAATATATCCACCTGAACGACGTCCCCATCGTGCCGCTCTATTTCGCGGAGGAACGCCCGACGGTGGAGCGCGACGGTATGCTGCTGATGGTCGATGACGAACGCTTCCCGCTGAAGCCGGGCGAGGAGCCGGTGATGCGCTCCATCCGCTTCCGCACGCTGGGCTGCTATCCGCTGACCGGCGCGGTCGAGAGCGAGGCGAAGACCTTGCCGGAGGTCATCCAGGAAACGCTGCTGACCACCACATCGGAACGGCAGGGCCGCGCCATCGACAAGGACGCGGGCGGCGCGGGCATGGAGAAGAAGAAGCAGGAGGGGTATTTTTGACGAGCCGCCACCCCAAGCCGTCATCCCAGCGAACGCTGGGATCTCAGGCCCCATGGCAGACCCTCTCGCAGACCGACCCTTCGACCCAGATCAACCAGATGCCAGCCTCCGCTGGCATGACGGGACAGATGACATGACCGACACGCTCGACGAACCCATCTACAAGACCGACGCCCTCATCGCGGAGGACATCGACCAGTATCTGGAGGTGCACCAGCACAAGACGATGCTGCGCTTCATCACCTGCGGGTCGGTGGACGACGGCAAGTCGACGCTGATCGGCCGCCTGCTCTATGACAGCAAGATGATCTTCGAGGATCAGCTCGCCGCCCTCGAAGCGGACAGCAAGCGCGTCGGCACCCAGGGGCAGGAGATCGACTTCGCCCTCCTCGTCGACGGCCTCGCCGCAGAGCGGGAACAGGGCATCACCATCGACGTCGCCTATCGCTTCTTCGCCACCGAAAAGCGCAAGTTCATCGTCGCGGACACGCCCGGCCATGAGCAGTACACCCGCAACATGGTGACGGGCGCGTCCACCGCCGACCTTGCCGTCATCCTGATCGACGCGCGCAAGGGCGTGCTGACCCAGACCCGCCGCCACAGCTATCTGGCGCATCTGATCGGCATCAGGAACATCGTCCTCGCCATCAACAAGATGGACCTGGTCGATTACGATCAGGCGGTCTATGACGGCATCGTCAAGGATTATACCGATTTCGCCCATAGCATCGGCATCAAGGCCTTCACGGCCATGCCCATTTCCGGCTTCAAGGGCGACAATATCACCGGCCCGTCGGCAAACACCCCCTGGTACAAGGGGCCCGCGCTGATCGAGCATCTGGAAACGGTCGAGGTCGATCAGGTCTCCGACCAGCTCAAGCCGTTCCGCATGGCGGTGCAGTGGGTCAACCGCCCCAATCTCGATTTCCGCGGCTTTTCCGGCCAGATCGCCACCGGCACGGTGCGCAAGGGCGACGCCATCCGCGTCCTGCCGTCGGGCAAGACCAGCACCGTCAGCCGCATCGTGACGCTGGATAGCGACCTGGACGAAGCGGTCGCCGGCCAGTCCGTCACGCTCTGCTTCGCCGATGAGGTCGACTGCTCGCGCGGCGACGTGATCGCCGCGTCCGACAATCCGCCACAGGCCGCCGACCAGTTCGAGGCGACCATCGTCTGGATGGCGGATGAGGAAATGCTGCCCGGCCGCCCCTATTGGCTGAAGATCGGCACGCAGACCGTCACCGCCACGATCCAGCAGCCCAAATATCAGGTCAACGTCAACACGATGGAGCATTTGGCGGCCAAGACGCTGGAGCTGAACGCGATCGGCGTCGCCAACCTGTCGACCGACCGCCAGATCGTGTTCGAACCCTATGAGACGAACCGCACAAGCCCCAACAAGGTGCTGGGCGGCTTCATCCTGATCGACAAGATCACCAACGCCACCGTGGCGGCGGGGATGCTGCACTTCTCGCTGCGCCGCGCGCAGAATGTCCATTGGCAGGCGACCGACGTCACCCGCGAATTCCATGCGGGCCTCAAAAACCAGAAGCCCGCCGTGCTGTGGTTCACCGGGCTTTCCGGCGCGGGCAAGTCGACCATCGCCAACCTTGTCGAAAAGAAGCTGGCGCGGATGAACCGCCACACCTTCCTGCTCGACGGCGACAATGTGCGCCATGGGCTGAACAAGGATCTGGGCTTCACCGACGCCGACCGGGTGGAGAATATCCGCCGCGTGGGCGAGGTGGCGAAGCTGATGACCGACGCCGGCCTGATCGTCATCACCGCCTTCATCTCGCCCTTCCGCGCCGAACGCGAGATGGTGCGCCAGATGATGAAGCCGGGCGAGTTCATCGAAGTGCATATCGACACCCCCCTCGCCGATGCAGAGGCGCGCGACGTCAAGGGCCTCTACCGCAAGGCGCGGTCCGGCGAGCTCAAGAATTTCACCGGCATCGACAGCCCCTATGAAGCGCCCGAAGATCCGGAAATCCGGGTCGACACCACCGCCATGACCGCCGAAGAAGCGGCCGAAGCCATCATCGCGAGGCTGATCCCATGAGCATGACCGACGCCGATCTCGCCGCCCATCTGGCCGACATTGCGGGGCGCCTGCTGCTCACGGTGCGCGACAGCGGCCTGTTCAGCGCCGGGGCGCTGGGCAAGGCGGGCGACCAGACCGCCAACCAGTTCCTGGTCCATGCCCTGCGCGAACAGCGCCCGGAGGACGGCCTGCTGTCGGAGGAGATGAAGTGCGACGGCTCCCGCCTTGGCAAGTCGCGCGTCTGGATCGTCGATCCGGTCGACGGCACGCGCGAATATGGGGAGGAACGCGCCGACTGGGCGGTGCATGTCGGCCTGTCGGTGGACGGCGCGGCGACGGTGGGCGCGGTGGCGCTGCCCGGCCTCGACGGCGGCATCGTGCTGCGCACCGACCAGCCCCGCCCCATTCCGCCCGCACCGGAAAAGCTGCGCATGGTGATCAGCCGCACCCGCCCCGCCGCCGAAGCGGTCGCCGTCGCGGAAAGGCTGGACGCCGAACTCGTCCCCATGGGCAGCGCGGGCGCAAAGGCGATGGCGGTGATCCTGGGACAGGCCGACATCTATCTCCATTCGGGCGGCCAATATGAATGGGACAGCTGCGCCCCGGTCGCCGTCGCCCTCGCCCATGGCCTCCATTGCAGCCGCCTCGACGGATCGCCGCTCCTCTACAACCGGGAGGACGTCTATCTGCCGGACCTGCTCATCTGCCGGAAGGACCATGCGCGCCAGGTGCTGGATCTGATCGCCGATCTGGCCCCCACCGGCAACTGAAGTTCCCGCCGCAAAAGGACGAAATGGCGGGAGGGGGCCGGAATTCCCCCTCTCCTGCAGGCGGGTGTCCCGCCCGTTATCCCCGGAACGGACGCGCCGCCCAGTAAAGATGGCATGGCGGCACATTGCGCCATTCGAAACCCGTCTCAACCGTCTCGAACCGCCGCTCCAGCAGGGGCTGCACGGCCTTCCGCATCTGATAGGCGAGGAACCGTCCATCCGGCGCCAGCGCCCGCGCGCTCGCCTCCATCAGCCGCTCCGCCCGGTCCGGCGCCAGAGTGGAGAAGGGCAGGCCCGACAGGATGCAATCCGCCTCGTCCAGCCCATGATCGGCCATGATGGCGCGCACGGCATCGGCGGAACCGGTAACGGCGATCAGCCGCCTGTCGGGCGTCGCCTCGCGCAGATGATCGATGAAGCCCGCGCTGGTGTCGATGGCCAGCAACCGCGCATGGCCCGGCAGCCGGTCCAGCAGCGCGCGGGTGAAAATGCCCGTGCCCGGCCCATATTCGACCACGCAATCCATCCGGCCCCAGTCGATGGGGGACAGCATGCGCTCGACCAGATAGCGCGAAGCGGGAAAGGCGGAGCCGACCGCCATCGGATTCCTGAAGAACTCCCGAAAGGCGAGAGCCAGATATTCCGGACCGCGGCCCTCGGCGGCGCCCCATGCGCCCCGCGCCACCCTGTCTTCGAACGATGTCGCCACGATTGCTTCACTCTCCCGTCCTGTGATGCCGCAATGCCCGCGCATCGAAGCTTGCCCGGAAAACCCATGGGATCGGAGGCGGGTTCCTCGAAAACCGCCTTACATGGATCAGGAACCGGCCGCCGCCCGGCGGAAGAAGGGTGACAGCGCGCACCATTGCGCTATCGCAGGGATCGACTTTAAGGACTCGGGCGTCATCGCCGGAAGGCAATGGAGACAATCGACATGCGGCAGGTGGACCCGATGAGCGTGGCACTGGGCTATTGGAGCCTCGGCCTGGAGGCGGCGATGGTGATCGGCCTTCGCCTGCCCCGGCTGCTGGCCGGCAATCCGGCGGCGGCGCTGGAGGCGCAGAAGATGGTGGCGGAGAAGATCGAAGCCGCCGCCCTGCTGCAGTGGAAGGCGATGACCGGCGCGCTCGGCACGACGCCGCTTTCCGTCATGCACGCTTCCACCGCCCATTATCGCAAGGCCGTGGGCAAGAACCGCCGCCGCCTGACCAGTCGTTAGGACCGACCCCTCGGTGAAGCAGGGCGCCGTCCACGCAGGACGGACTTCGGCTCAGCCAAGAAACGCCGTCACCGCCTCTGCAAAGGCCTGGGGCTGCTCGACATTGGCGAGATGCGCCGCCTCCAGCATCGTCAGCCGCGCCCCCGCTATCGACCGGCCCAGCGCCTCGCTGTGCGGCGGCGGGGTGGCCGGGTCCTGCGTGCCCCCGATCACGAGCGTCGGCGCCTCGATCAGCGCCACCGTCCGCCGCATGTCCATGTCGCGGATCGCCGCGCAGCAGCCGGCATAGCCCTGCGGATCGGTCGCCTGCAGCATCGCGGCGACGGGCGCGATGGCGTCCCCGCCGCGCGCGGCGAAGGCCGCGGTGAACCAGCGCTCGACCGAAGCCTCCGCCAACGGCGCCATGCCCCGCTCGCGCACCAGCGCGATCCGCGCGTCCCAGGCGGCGGGCGGCCCCATGAAGCTCGACGTGTTGGCCAGCACCAGCCGCCGCAGCCTGCGCGGCTCCCTTATGCCCAGCCATTGCCCGACCATCCCGCCCAGCGACAGGCCGCAAAAATCCACCGCGTCGATCCGCAAAGCATCGAGCAGCTCGATCGCGTCCCGCCCCAGCCGGTCGATGGAATAGCCGCCCGCCGGCGCATCCGACGCGCCATGGCCGCGCTGGTCGTAGCGCAGCACGCGGAAGGCCCGCGTCCACGCCGCCATCTGCGGCGTCCACATCTCCAGCCCGGTGCCCAGCGAATTGGACAGCAGCAGGACGGGCGCATCCTCCGGTCCGTCCATCCGCCATGCGATGCGGCATCCGTCGCCGGTCGTGACGAACCGCTTCTCCATCAGACCCGCTCCACCGCCAGCGCCAGCCCCTGGCCGACGCCGATGCACAGCGTCGCTAGGCCCAGCCTGCCGCCCGTCCGCTCCAGACGATGCACCAGCGTCATCGCGATGCGCGCGCCCGACATGCCCAGCGGATGGCCCAGGGCGATCGCCCCGCCATGGGCGTTGACGCGCGGGTCGTCGTCGGCAAAGCCCAGTCCGCGCAACACCGCCAGGCTCTGGCTGGCGAATGCCTCGTTCAGTTCGACGGCGTCGAACCGGTCGATGGACAGGCCCAGCCGCGCCATCAGCTTCCGCGTGGCCGGCACCGGCCCGATGCCCATGACGCGCGGCGGCACGCCGGCGCTCGCCATGCCCAGGATGCGGGCGCGGGGCGTCAGTCCATGGGTCTTCGCCGCCGCCTCGCTGGCGACGATCATCGCCGCCGCGCCGTCATTGACTCCCGATGCATTGCCCGCCGTCACCGTGCCGTCCGGCCGCACCACCGGCTTCAGCGCCGCCAGCATCCCCATCGTCGTGTCCGGGCGGGGATGTTCGTCCGCGTCGACCATGGTTTCGCGACCCTTGCGGTCCGCGACGGCGACCGGCACGATCTCCTCGGCGAAATAGCCCGATGCCTGCGCAGCGGCGGCCGCCTGCTGGCTGCGCAGGGCGAAGGCGTCCTGATCGGCGCGCGATATGCCGAAATCGGCCGCCACATTCTCGCCCGTCTCAGGCATGGAATCGACGCCGTAGAGCGCCTTCATCCGGGGATTGACGAAGCGCCAGCCGATGGTGGTGTCATGGATCGCATTGCTGCGCGAATAGGCGCTCTCGGGCTTGGGCATGACGAAGGGGGCGCGGCTCATGCTCTCCACCCCGCCCGCGATCATCAGTTCGGCGTCGCCCGCGCGGATGGCCCGCGCGGCGGAGCCCACGGCGTCCAGTCCGGACGCGCAGAGCCGGTTGACGGTCGATCCGCCGACGCTGTCGGGCAACGCCGCGAGCAGCGCGGCCATGCGCGCGACATTGCGGTTGTCCTCCCCCGCCTGGTTGGCGCAGCCCAGGATCACGTCGTCGACGGCGGCGGGATCGACGCCGCTCCGTTCGATCAGCGCGCGCAACGGGATGGCGGCGAGATCGTCGGCGCGGACGCCCGCCAGGCTTCCGCCATAGCGGCCGATGGGGGTGCGCACCGCATCGCAGAGGAAGGCCTCGCTCATGCGGCGGCGGTCACGCCGGCGACGTCGATCGGCGCGCCGGTGCCCGCCGCGATCTCCTGCACGGTGACGCCCGGCGCCGTTTCGACCAGCCTCAGCCCGCCTGCCCTGCGGTCCACCGCGATCACGCCCAGATCGGTGACGATCAGGTCGACCACGCCCCTGCCGGTCAGCGGCAGGGTGCAGCGCTCCAATATCTTCGGGCTGCCGTCCTTCGACCTGTGGTCCATCACCACGACCACGCGCTTGACGCCCGCGACCAGGTCCATCGCGCCGCCCATGCCCTTCACCATCTTGCCGGGGATGGTCCAGTTGGCGAGGTCGCCGTTCGCCGCCACCTCCATCGCGCCCAGCACGGCCATGTCGATATGCCCGCCCCGGATCATCGCGAAACTGTCCGCGGAGGAGAAGAAGCTGCTGGTCGGCAGCGCGGTGATCGTCTGCTTGCCGGCGTTGATCAGGTCCGGGTCCGCCTCACCCTCATGGGGGAAGGGGCCGATGCCCAGCATGCCGTTCTCGCTCTGCAGCGTGACGTTCACCCCCCGGGGCACATGGTTCGCCACCAGCGTCGGAATGCCGATGCCCAGGTTCACATAATAACCGTCGCGCAGTTCCTTCGCGGCGCGGGCCGCCATCTCGTCGCGGGTCCAGGGCATCAGGCCGCCCCTCCCACGGTCTCGCGCGCCTCCCCGGTCTCACGCGCGCCCCCGGTCTCACGCGGACGCGTCGTCAGCTTCTCGATCCGCTTCTCGTTGATGGTGCTCAGCACGATGCGGTCGACATAGATGCCGGGCGTATGGATGCAGTCGGGGTCGAAACTGCCCTCGGGCACGATCTCCTCCACCTCCGCCACCGTGACCCTGCCGGCCGTCGCCATGTTCGGGTTGAAGTTGCGCGCCGTCTTGCGGAACATCAGGTTGCCCGCGGGGTCCGCGCGCCACGCCTTGATGATGGAAAGGTCGGCGCGCAGCCAGGTCTCCCGCACATATTCCTCCCCCTCGAAGGTCTCGACCGGCTTGCCCTCCGCCACCATCGTGCCCACGCCCGTCTTGGTGTAGAAGGCCGGGATGCCTGCGCCGCCCGCCCGGATGCGCTCGGCCAGCGTGCCCTGGGGGTTCAGCTCCAGCTCCAGTTCTCCCGAAAGATACTGGCTCTCGAACAGCCTGTTCTCCCCCACATAGGAGGAGATCATCTTGCGCACCTGGCGGCTCTCCAGCAGCATCCACAGCCCGAACCCGTCGGCCCCCGCATTGTTGGAGATGATGGTGAGGTCCTTCACGCCCGATGCCCGAATCTCGGGGATCAGGCTTTCGGGATTGCCCGAAAGCCCGAACCCGCCCGACATGATCGTCATGCCGTCGAACAACAGGCCTTCCAGCGCGCGCCTCGGACTATCGACAATCTTCTGCATGGAAAAGCCTCTTGCTCAAACCGCTGCGCGGGCCCGTAACGAAAAACCCTCCTCGGTGGAAGCGCCGGCCTTCTGCAGCTCGAAATCGAAGACGATGGTGGCGGCATCGCCCTGCCGGTTCGGCACGGGCAGCAGGCCTTCCCGCGTGGCGAAGGCGAAATCGTCCGCCGCGAACGGATCGTCCCCGAAGTTGATCTGCGTCGTCAGCGTGCGATAGCCGGGCGCCTCGACGAAGAAATGCACATGGGCCGGGCGGTTGCCATGGCGGCCCAGCGCCCGCATCAGCCGGTCGGTCGCCCCGCCGGGCGGCACGCTATAGCCGTTGGGCATCTTCGAATGGAAGCTGTAGCGCCCGTCGCTGCCGATCCGGATGCGGCGGCGGTTGTTGAAGGGCGTCTGCTCGCCGGTCGGGTCGAAATGCGAATACCAGCCCTGCGAATTGGCGTGCCAGACGTGCAGGATCGCACCCTCGACAGGCTCCCCCCCGGGCCCCCTGATCACGCCGCTCATGTACAGCGTGCCGGTATCGTCGGGATCGTCGCTCAGGTTGACGTCCCCCTCCACCAGCGGCGCGCCCGCGACATAGAGCGGCCCTTCGATGGTGCGCGGCGTCCCCCCGGTCCTGCCCGCCTCGGCATCCCGGGCGTCCATCAGCAGGTCCATGAAATGCTCCAGCCCCACGCCCGGCACGATCAGGCCGAATTCGGCGGCGCCTTCCTGGAAATACTGGATCGCGGCCCAGAATTCGCTTTCGCTCACATCATGGCGGACGATGGTCCTCATCACCGCTTCGGCCAGCTCGCGGACGATGGCCTTCAGCCGCCCGTCGCCGCCTTCGGCATCGAGGCCGCTGGCCCGGTCGAGCAGGGCCTGGACCGCTGCGCCGTTCACGAAATCTTCGGTCATGTTCACCTCTCCGGAAGTTTGAATATCAGCGATCGTCGTCGTGGAGCGAGGAAGGATGGCGGCACAGCGCCGTCACCTTCACCTCCATGAAGGGATAGAGCGGCAGGCTGGTCAGCAGGTCGTGGAGCTGCGCATTGTCCTCCACATCGAAGATGCTGACATTGCTGTACTGGCCCACCACCCGCCAGATGTGCCGCCATGTCCCGTCGCGCTGCAACTGCTGGAAACGCGCCTTTTCCGCGGCCTTCAACTGCTCGAAGCGCGCCGGGTCGCAACCGTGCGGAACATGGACATCCATGGTTACGTGAAACAGCATCGGCCTATCCCTTCGCCTGCCCGGAAAGAAGGACGGTGGTGCGCGCGGGCGCGTCGCGGCGGAAGGCGGCGACCGCGTCGGGGTTCAGCGCGATGCCAAGGCCCGGCCCGTCCGGCACGGCAAGGCTGTAGTCCGAATAGTCCAGCGGCTGCGCCAGCACCTCCTCGGTCAGCAGCAGCGGCCCGAACAGCTCCGTCCCGAAGGCGAGATCGGCGAAGGTCGCGAACAACTGCGCCGACGCGACCGTCCCCACGCCCCCCTCCAGCATGGTGCCGCCATAGAGCGCCACGCCCGCCGCTTCGGCAATGGCCGCCAGCCCCCTGGCGGCCGTCAGCCCCCCGGCCTGCGCGATCTTGATCGCGAACACGTCGGCGGCCCCGGCGGCGGCATAGGCAAAGCCCGTCTCCGGCCCGTACAGCGCCTCGTCCGCCATCACCGCCAGGCGGCCCATCGCGGTCAGCCGCGCCATGCCCGAAAGGCTGCTCGCCCTGATCGGCTGCTCCACCAGGTCGACGCCCGCATCGGCCAGCATCGCCAGCCCGCGCTTGGCCGTCACCTCGCTCCACGCCTGGTTCACGTCGACCCGCACGCTGGCCCGGTCGCCCAGCGCCTTCTTGATCGCCGCCACATGCGCGACATCGGCCTCCAGCGGGCGCTTCCCGATCTTGAGCTTGAAGGCGTCGTGGCGGCGCGACGCCAGCATCGCCTCCGCCTCCTCTATGTCGCGCGCCGTATCGCCGCTGGCCAGCGTCCAGAGCACCGGCAACCGGTCGCGCACCCGCCCGCCCAGCAATTCGCTGACCGGCACGCCCAGCCGCTTGCCCTGCGCATCGAGCAGCGCCGTCTCCACCGCGTTCCTGGCGAAATGATTGGCGGCGATCTCCCTGCGCAGCCGGGCCATGATCGCGGCCGGGCGCGTCGCGTCCGCCCCGGTCAGGACCGGCGCGAAATAGGTGTCGACGGCCAGCTTGATGCCCTCCGGACTTTCCGCGCCATAGCTGAGGCCGCCAATGGTCGTTCCCTCGCCTATCCCCTCCACCCCGTCGGAACAGACCAGCCGGACGATGACCATCGCCTGCGACCGCATCGTCGCGACCGACAGCACATGCGGCCGGATGGTCGGCACGTCGAGTATGAAGGCCTCGACGCTATCGATGGTGATGGAGGACGCCATGAATTCTCCGTTGCAGTCCAGAACAGATAGAAAGGCCGATCGGCAAGGGAAAATGCCGTTTCGGTTCGATTTCATACCGGCAAGGTATCAGACACCCGGCTCGATGCTCTCGACGCGCCGTACCAGCCGGGCGGCCATGGACGACCGGACCGGCCGCCCCGCAATGATCTTGCGCCAGCTATTATAGCTGATGCCGAACCGCGCGTTCAGCGCCTCGTCGGTCCGGCCGGTCTCCAGATGCAGCATGCGGTCCACGACATCGCGGCCGATGACGACCGATCCCGGCATTTTCGCCCCGCTCATGGCGATCACGCCTGCGTGCCATATTGCCGCCGCACCAGCTCCGCCACGCCCATCCGCTCCAGGATCGGCGTCGGACAGAGGAAGGTGACGCGCACCACGCCGGGCAACCGGCTGATCTCGATCGATCCCGCGATGGTCGCCCGGTTGAGGATCTCGTCATAGGGCAATCCCGTCACCTCGGCGGCGCGGGTCAGCCCGTTCCTGGTCGCGTCGTTCAGCGTCGGCCCCGAACCGATGAAGGTGATCGGCGCATTGTCCTCTATCACCTTCTGCCCATGGCGCTCGGCCAGCCGCCCGACCGCCGCGCGCTCCTCCCGGCTCATCGGCTGCGCCAGAAAGGGCAGGTCGTCGCGATGCTGCAACAGGATCGGGCCGTCCAGCTTCAGCCCCTTGATCACCTTCACTTCCAGTTCGACCACGCCCGACACGTCGGTGGCATGGCCGGCAATCTCGCCATTGCCCTGCTGCGCATGCATGTCGCCCATATAGACGCCGCCGCCGGGCACCTTGACCGGGCAGATGAGGATCGCGCCCTCCCGCACCGAATTGGTGTCCATATGCCCGTCCGTCTTGTGCCGGTCCAACTCCTCCTGCGTGAAGCTGTAGCCATGCGGCGCATCGATCAGGAACGACCCGAAATCCCCCGCATTATGCGAATCCGGCAGGTCGCGGGACGGCGCCGTGCCGATATTGCCCAGGAAAGGCCGCATGCGGCTCGCCAGGCCCGCAATATCCGCCCGCGCCAGCGCCAGGATCGAATGCTGGTCCGCCCCGTCCGGAATGGCCGCAATATTCCGCGCATCCCCGGCGATCCGTTCCGCGACATCCTTGCTTACGGTCAGCGAAACGTTGTTTTCCCGGTCCAGCACGATGACATAGCCGTTGGAAAAGCGGAACGCATTCACCTCCGCCCCGCAATTGTCGCAGCGCACCGCCTCGTCCCCAATGCCTTCGATATGGCTGGACGGCGCGGTCGTGCCGCAACTCGGGCACAGCTTCGCGACGAAGGGATCGCCCACATAGCGCCCCTCGACAAATTCCATCACGCCCGAAGAGGTGGCGAGCGACGTCACCCGCACGGTCTTCAGCGTGATGGCGATGGCGTCCCCGACCTCCGCCCCTTCGACCAGCACGGGACGGGTGACTTCATGCCCGCCCTGGAATTTCGGCGTGATCATCGGCCCCCAGCAGCCCGGCGGCGTGCCGGTGCGGATGGTGCCGCCGTCGCGAACGGTCCCGGCCGGCGCGATGCCCGGCCCGACGATCCCGCCGCTATAGTCATGAACCTCGATATGCGAACGCGCGTCAGACATTGGAACTACCCTTTGTTGCTATGGGACCGCTCAGTTTCCGTGGGACCGCTCAAAGCGCGGCATCGCCATCCATGCGCACGAAGCGCCGCGCATCGAAGCTGAAGGGAACGGCGCTGCTGCCCCCGTAAAGCTCATGATGCGGCGACGCCTCGGCAAAGGCGCAGGCGAGCAGGAAGAGATTATGGACATCCTCCGGCATGCCGCTGGCGGGATGCTCCGACAACAGCCGCAATATTGCGTCCAGACGCGGCATCATCGCCTCATACAGCGCCCTGAAATCGGCGGCGCTGGCGCTCCAGCGTATCTCGCTGCGCTCATTCTCGCTGGGCCGCGCCCAATGGGCGGCCAGCGGCGCCAGATCGGCAAAGGGCGCGGGGAGTATCGGGTCGGTCATGCTATGCTTCCTCAAGCCGCGAGATAGGTGTCGAGCGTGCGCGCCGCGTGGCGGATCAGAAATTCCTGATCCATCAACTGCATCGCGTCGATCGATCCGGACATGATGCCGGCGAAAGTGTCCTCCATGGTGGCGGTATCCTCCAGCCAGGCATTCCGATGCAGCGCGTTCACATGCTGCTGCGCCACCTGTTCCGCCGCATTCTGGGCAGGCCGGAAATAGTTGATCCCCTCCCACAGCGTCCGCCCATGGTCGAGCGGCCAGAATTGATGCGTGAAGAAGGACATGCCCGGATAGCCGCAGCCCGACGCCAGATGGATGATGAAATTGGGGAAGAGGTTGGGCAGTTCGAACTGGAAATCCGCCCGCCGCTCCGGGTTGATCGCGGGCGGCAACTGGTCGGGCCGCGGGCGATGGCGCTCGGTCGTGCTCAGCATCGACGCGAAGGCCAGCGTCGAGGGCGCCGTGTCCATCCCCGCCCCATAGATGGTGGAGGAGGCATGCGGCCCCATCAGCTTGAAATCGCCATGCTCCACCCCCTTGAAGCCCGGCAGCGATCCGGCATGGATGGTCGGCACATGATAGCCTTCGCTGAAGGCGTAATGGGCGACCTTCCAGTTGCAGTTCAGCACCGTCGAATAGCGGAAGGCGGTGGTCGATTCCGCATAGGGATAGCCGCCGAACAACCGGCCGAAATCGCCCAGATAGTCGGTCAGCGTCTGCGCCGGTTCGGCGTCGAAATGGATGAAGACGAAACCTTCCCAGCTATCGCAATGGATTTCGCGCAGGCCAAGACAGGCGGTATCCAGCTTGCCGAACTTCTCCTTCATCGGCACGGAACGCATCGGCCCGTCGGTCGAAAACACCCAGCCATGGAAGCGGCAGGTGACGACATTGGCGCGCGACCGCCCGAAAGTCTCGAAACCGCTGCTCGGAACGACCTTGTTCCCGCGATGGGTGCAGACATTGTGGAAGGCCCTGATCCGCCCGTCCTTGCCCCGCACGATCAGCACGGATGCGTCCGCCACCGGCAGTTCCTTGACCTTATAGTCGCCGACATGGGGCAGTTCCCAACTTGTCGCGACCTTCAACCAGGTCTTGCGGAAGATTTTCTCCCGTTCAAGCTCGTAAATGGCCGGATCGCTGATCGCCCGCACCGATACCGGATCGACGCCCAGTTCTTCGCGAATATCATCGACGCTGCGGTTGATATGGCGCAAGTCTTCCGCCGTGCATGTCGTGGTCATCCTACTCTCCGATATTTTCCGTAAACTCTATCGCTTCTTCGCCACAGGACCCTGGGCAACAGCGTGCCGACCCGCCCCCGTTCGGGCTGAGCCTGTCGAAGCCCTCCTCTTTCCTGACAGGACATGCTCCAACTTCACGCATCTCCCAAAGCCTCCGGCTTGTCCCGCCACCCATCGGGATAGTGGGAGATCAGATCGGCCCGCAGTTCCAGCGCACCGAACCGCCAGCCGCCCGCCATCTTCCGCACGTCCGCGACATAGCGCCCGCCGATCCAATAGGCCCGCCCGCTGGCTGAGGTCGCAACCTCCCACAGCATGAATTCCACGCCCGCCCGCTCATAAGCGGGATCGAGCGTCACCTTGGGCGAAACCAGATAATGCAGGGTCCATCTGAACCCCTGCTCCGCATTGCCCGCTACGCCCTCAGCGATGGCGTCCCCGCCCGACAACACCCCATATCGGTCGACCCGGAAGACCGCATCCTCGGTGAAAAGCGGCCGCAGCATCTCCGCCGAAGGCCCTGCATCGAAGGCCCGCGAAAGGTCGACGATCAGCGCATCGATGTCGCGCAACGCCTCCAGCCGCTCGACCCTGCGTTCCCATATTTCCGCCATGCCGTCCTCGCCCGCCAGGGCGGACGCCGGGAAGACCGGCGCCCGCATGATTGTCAGAAGGTCCGGCGCGCGCTCAGGAACCATTCGCGGGGCCGCCCGAACGCCCCCTCCGTGATCCCGCCGAAGGAATCCACGAAGCCCGAACCCAGATAGACTTGCTTGGTCAGGTTCTTGACGCCCAGCGTGATCAGCCAGCTTTCCGGCTCGTCGCTATAGCCGATGGAGGCGTTCACCAGATGATAGCCCTTCTGGATCAGCAGCGGGCTGTTCACCGCGTCATTATAGACCTTCGACCGGTAGGACCAGTCGACCCGCGGCGTGAACCGGCCCACGCCGTCGACCCGGATGTCGTAGGATGCGCCCGCGCTCAGCGTCCATTTGGGCGCATTCTGCAAATGGGAATCCCTGGTCACGCCGCTGTTGAGCGCCCGGATGTCCACCTGCCGATATTTCGCGTCCAGATAGCCGAGCCCCGCCTCCAGCTTCATCGCCTCGGTCGGCCGCGCCTGCACTTCCAGCTCCAGCCCCTTGATGCGCGCCTTCGCCGCATTCTGGATGATCGGCGCGAAGCCCAGACGCGGATCGTTCACCGTGATCTGCAGATCGTCATAATCGTTGACGAAGGCCGCGCCGTTCACCCGCAGCCGCCGGTCGAACAGGTCGGACTTGAAGCCGACTTCATAGGTGGTGCTGGTCTCCGGCCGGAATGACGGAATATTGGCGAAGGGCGGGAAGACGCGCTGGGTGAAGCCGCCGCCCTTGAACCCCTGCGAATAGGATGCGTAGGTCAGGAATTCGGGCGACCAGCGATAGGAAAGGCTGGCCATCGGCGTCCAGGCGCGGTCCTTGATCGTCGTCCGTCCGGGCGGGCCCATCAGCGGATCGCCGTCCTGCAACCCCGACCCGTCGGGATTGAAGGGCTGCCCCGTCAGGAAGCCCGCCGCCACGACATATTGATTGCCATTGTCGAAGGTCTTCTTGTCCTCGGTCCAGCGTATGCCGCCGGTCAGGCTGAGATTATGGACGATCTCGAACGTCGCCTGACCGAAGGCGGCAAGGCTCCGTCCATCAAGGATCGCACCGCTCATGAAGACGGCGTCGACAATGTTGACCAGATCCTGGTGATTGCCGCTTTCCTTCGAATAATAGCCGCCGACGACCCAGTTCAAACGACTGTCGAGCGCATCGCCGATCAGTTGCAGTTCCTCCGAAAACTGATCCTGCTTCCAGTCGCTCTTGGTCTGGACGATGCTGGCCGGGCTATGATCGGAATCGCGGGTCCAGAAACCCGTCACCTTGCGATAGGCGGTGATGGACTTGGCCGACACATTGTCGCCCAGCCGCCATTCCACCGTGCCGGAAACGCCCCAGATGTTGAGGTCCGACGCCGACTGGTAACGCCGCTTCCCGAAATTGTCGAAGGTGCTGGAAATCGCCCGGAACGTGCCGCCATGGCGATAGGGCGCCTGCGCCCACTGGCTGTTGTAACAGCGCGTGTCGGACAGCCGGGCCGGGTTGGACAGGTCGGTGCAGATGCCCGCCGCGCCCGAATAAAGGCCGTTCCACACCTGTGCCGCCGGCGCGTTCTCATCGACCGCCAGCATGACGTTGGGCGCGGTTTCCTCCCGCGAACGCGTGCCGTCGACGGCGATGTTGATGGAAATCTCGCTCGTCGGCTCCAGCCGCAGCGCGAAACGCCCCGCCATCGTATTGGTGTCGCCCAGGTCCGGCGCCAGCGGCACCGTGCCTTTCACATAGCCGTCGCGCATATGATAGAAGCCCGAAAGGCTGGTATAGACCCCCTCGGCCAGCGGCACGTCGATGGAACTCTTGATCTGCACCCGGTCGTAGCTGCCGGTCGTCAGCTCCAGGCTGGCCCCCAGATCGTCGGCGGGCTTCTTCGTGACCACGCTCACCGCGCCCCCGATGGTGTTGCGGCCGAACAAAGTCCCCTGCGGCCCGCGCAACACTTCGATCCGCTCGACATTGAGGACGTCGAGCACATTGCCGACGCCGCGTGAAATATAGACGCCATCCAGATACAGTCCCACGCCCGGATCGGCGGAAAGCTGATAGTCATTCTGCCCGATGCCGCGAATGAAGATCGCCGCCGTGGCGTTGCTGGCCGATACCGGCACAGAACTGTTGAACTTCACATTCGGCGTGAAGTCTCCGATCTGCGTGACATTATCGATCCCCCGCTGCGCCAGACCTTCCGAAGTCACCGCCGATATGGAGATCGGCGTATCCTGAAGCGACTCCGCGCGGCGACGGGCGGTGACGGTGATTTCCGCGATACCGCTATTCTGGCTCGCAGCCGGGTCTTTCGGCGCCTGCTGCGCCAGAACGGGCGCTCCGGACGCCAGCGCCAGCCCGGCGACCAGCGCGCGCACCGAACCCGATTGCAGACGCCGGGCCGCGCGGCCGGACGATATGGGTTTGCAGCTTTCATCTTCCATTTTCGACTCCCCGTCTCGATTGGCATTTTGTTTTTCTGGTACCGCCATAATCGAACCCAGATCGGCCAGCCGCGCTAGCCTGATCCCGCGAAGTTCATCATCTGAGCGCGACGGAGTGAGGAACCGCGAAAAAGCCCTTCCGCACCGCTTCCGTCCCCCCGCGCCTTTGATGCGCCCCCAGGCTAAGGCGCACCGGATCGGGCTAGCGGGGCATGGCGCGCGCCGACATCATCCATGCCGATTTCACGCATTCGGAAGCCGCAACGACAACCGATGCAACGGCAAGGACAGGATGATGAACGACGCGCATCGCTGGTTACACGAACATCCCGAACTGGGATCGGGCCCCATCTCCATCGAACCCTATATCGACCCGGACTGGTATGAACGGGAACGGGAGAAGATATTCAGGAAGGTCTGGCTCTGCGTCGGCCGCGTCGACGAAATCCCCGACAGGGGCGATTACAAGGTCAAACGCCTCGCCGCCGCCGACACGTCGGTCATCCTGATGCGCGGCAAGGACGACGTCGTGCGCGCCCATCACAATGTCTGCGCCCATCGCGGCAACACCGTCGTCACCGAAACCGGCCCGGAAACCTTCGGCCGCAGCAAGGCGGCCATCGTCACCTGCCGCTTCCACGGCTGGGTCTATGGCGCGGACGGCGCGCTGAAACATGTGCCGAGCGAGGAACGCTTCTACCCATGTTTCGACAGGCAGCGGAACGGCCTGACCCCCATCCACACCGATGTCTGGGAAGGCTTCATCTTTGTCAACCTGGCCGAAAATCCGGACAACAGCCTGGCCGACTTTCTGGGCGACTATGCCGCGCATTTCGCGGGCTTCCCCTTTGCCGAACTCAGCTACCAGTTCACCTACCACACCGAACTGGAATGCAATTGGAAGGTCGCGCACGACGCCTTTGCGGAGGCCTATCATGTCGACACCATCCATGCCGGCTCCTTCCCCAACACCTTCTCCACCGGGCTGCAAAATGTGAAGCTGATGGGCCCGCACCGCAGCTGCGCCGTCTGCCTGACGCTGGGCGCGAAACCCACCCCGGTCGCGGGCATCGCCAATAACATTGCAGGCGCCTCGCTCGTCACCCAGCGCGCCGAAACCATGCTGCCCCCCGCGATCAACCCGGACAAGCGCGACGATTTCGCCTTCGAACTCAGCGTCCTCTTCCCCAACACGCTGATCCACGTGTCGGAGGGCATCTGGTTCACCCACCAATTCTGGCCCATCGCCCATAACCGCACGCTCTGGGAGGGCCGCTATTATGTCCGCCCGCCAAAGACCAACGCCGAACGCTGGGCCATCGAACATGCGATGACGCTTCAGCGCAACGCCTGGCTGGAGGATACCGCCACCATGGAGGACACGCAAAGGGCGATGCAGTCGCGCGCCAAGCTCGTCCAGAATCTCCAGGACGACGAAATCCTCATCCGCCACAGCGCCGCCGTGGTCGACCGATATGTCAATGCGTGAGGGGAAAAAGACCATGACGCAACCCACTTTGCCCACCGGCTTCGAAGACCTCTCCCCCCTTCTCGACTGGAACCTGCCCACCGCCGACCAGCGCCAGCGCAAGCGGCAGGCATCGAGCGCGGCGGAACTGCGCGCTTTCTACGACCGCATGCTGCCCCGCCTGCCGGACGCGCTGGCGGAGGTCGACCGCTTCCCGCTGGGCGCGCTGCCGGAAAGCCACCACGCCCTCTACAATCTCGCCCTCTCGCTGGCCGAGGTCGCCCCGCATATCGAACTATATTCCGGCTCCCCCGGCGTCCCCTATGCGTTCGAGGAGGCGCGCTTCCTCGCCGTCCATGGCGGGCAGGAGACATGGCGCGGGCTGCGCCCGATGGCCGCCTGAATATGGCCCCCCTGCCCATGGAGGAACGGCTGTTCCGCATCGAAGCGCGCCAGGAGATGGAAGGTCTCGTGGCGCGCTACGCCCACGGCGCGGACCGAAGGAACGACCCGGCGATCATGCGACCGCTGTTCCACGCGGACGCCACCTGGTTGGCGGAGGGCTTCGCCACCTTCCACGGCGCCGCCGCCATTGCCCGGGGCCTCGCCCGCATCGCCGCCGAACAGGTGCTGTGGTCGATCCACTATATGGTCGCCCCCCATGTCGAATTTATGGAAGACGCCCGCTCGGCGCGCTGCCGCTGGTATCTTTGGGAACTGTCCACCATGGCCGGGGACTCCGGTCCGGAAGACCGCTGGCTGGGCGGCTGGTACGACAGCCTGACAATATATGAGGAAGAAGAATGGAAATTCACGTCCGTGAAGCTGGACCTGCGCGTGCAGGGCGTGGCGACGCCCCCCTGGGCGATCAAGAAAGCGTTCGCCCCATGATCCGCCTCTGCGCAATCGACGATCTCAGCGAAGACGAAGTGCACCGCGTCGAACTGGACGGCGGCCACGGCATCGCCGTCTATCTGCTGGACGGGGAGGTGTTCGCCACCGACGACCTCTGCACCCATGGCGAAGCCTCGCTGGCGGAGGGCGAGATAGAGGATGGCAGGATCGTCTGCCCCTTCCACCTCGGCAGCTTCGACATCAGGACCGGCGCCCCCTGCGCGGCCCCCTGCTCCATCGCGCTCAAGACCTATGCGGTGGAGATCGTCGACGGCGCGGTGCATATCGCGCCCTGATGGCCGGTGCAGCGCTTAAGTCAAACCTCCACCCTGCTCCTGCGAAGGCAGGAACCCAGTCCCGCCGCTGGAACTGGACTCTCACGAGCCACTCGTCTCGTTCGAGTGCCTTCGCAGGAACAGGCTGCGCCTCAATCCCACCGGAACAGAACCGACACGCGCCCGCCCCTCACCCCTTCAACTGCCGCAACGTAGCCGAGGGCCGCTCCCCGAACCGCTCCGCATAGTCACGCGCGAATTTGCTCAGATGGCTGAACCCGCAGGCCAGCGCGACATCGGTCACGCTATGCCCCTCCTCCACGCCGCCCAGCAGCATCTTGCGCGCCAGGTCCAGCCGCACATTCTTGAGGTAGACCATCGGCGTCACCCCGCGAAACCGCCGGAACCCCGCATGCAGCGACCGCGCGCTGACCCCGGAAATCTCGATCATGTCGATCAGGGAGATCGCCTCGCACGCATGGCCCCGCACGAAATCCTCGACGCGCCGCACATAATAGGGCGCGGGCCCGGATGGCGCGCTGTCGAACAGTTCGGAATGATTGTGCGGCACCGCCGCCAGCAGCAGGCGCTTTAGCGTATCCTCCACCGCGCCGCTGGCGCGGGGATGGGTATAGCCCGTCAGCCCGTAATCGATGTCGTCGCAGATCGTCCGGACCAGATGGGCAAAGGCCTGCGCCGCCCCCACCAGCGGCACCGGCCGGGTCGAAAAGACCAGATCGTCCGGCCGGAACCCCAGTTCGCTCGCCAGCACCTGCTCCAGATCGGCCTTGGGTATCTTGATGGTGAAATGCTTGTAGCCCGCCTCGAACGTCTGGCGGAAATGCGAATCCGGGGCCAGCACGCACATCTCGCCGGGCGCCAGGCTGAAACTGTCCCTGTCATGGGTGATGAAGGACGTGCCCGTCAGCGAGAATTGCACCAGATAGATCTGCCCCATCTGCGGCACGTCGATGGAAATCCGCCCGAAGGGATTGCCATAATCCTGCGCGTTGAAGGTCAGCGCCTTCAACTGCGCCTGATTGTGGCGGAAATCGATCGGCGGCCGCCCGCCCTGCACGTCCAGCCTGTGGGGGCAGAACATCCGGCTCATATGCGCCTCGACATCGCCCGCGTCGGTGCTGCTGAACCTGTTCCACTGAACCAGCGGAAGCGCCTCGCCATTCCAGAAGCGGCTCGGCGCAGCCATTTGCGTCAACATGCTCGTCCTCCCTGGCCCGGTCCCCGACCCGGCTTGAAACGCCTGCCTCGCTCCGGTGGATGCTGCCCACCCCGGCGACGGATCATCGACACGGCCCTCCCTCGGCTGCATCGACATCCGGAAAATGACGCGCCGGACGTGGCGGTCCCGCGATCCGGAACGCAGCGTGCCGGAAGCGCGGACGACCGCCCTTTGCAGGCCGTCATGGCTGGATGTCGTTACAGCCTCGTCCCTTTCGCGATGACACTCTTATTACAGGGCCGGGTCAAGCCTGCCGCCCGAAAAGACCGCGCGATCAGGGCAAGGCCTGCGCTCAGGGGATAGTGGCAGCGGCGATTTTGGCCCAGCTTCGAAGCATCGGCATGGGCTGTCGCCGGCCCGAACGATCCGCAATGTCGATGGGAAACAGGCCGTTGCCCCTCGCCGCCCGGCAATCCGTTCGCGCGGCGCGGCGGCGGCGCGCCCGCGACGGCCCGGAAACGCGCCGGATCGTCGCCCGGCGACCGCGCACAGGGGAGGAGAATCGCATTGAACGAGCAAACGGACGTCCTCATCGTCGGCGGCGGCCATGCGGGCGCGCATCTGGCCATTGCGCTGCGGCAGAAGGGCTTTGCCGGCAGCATCGCCGTGGCGGGCGAAGAGGACTGCCTGCCCTATGACCGCCCTCCCCTCTCCAAGGCCTATCTGGTCGGCGCCATGCAGATCGACCGGCTGCTGCTGCGGGACAGCGGCTATTGGGACGAACAGCGGGTCCGGTTCGAACTGGGATGCAGGGTCCGTTCGCTCGATCCCGCCGGGCGGCGCGCCGAACTGGACGATGGCCGGACGATCCGCTTCGGATGGTGCGTGCTGGCGACGGGCGGCAGGGCGCGCGCCCTGCGCTGCCCCGGTTCCGGCCTGCCGGGCATCCATCATCTGCGCACCGTCGCGGATGTGGACGCCATTCGGGCGGGGCTTCGCGGCGGTCGCCGGGTCGGCCTCGTCGGCGCGGG
The DNA here is from genome assembly GCF_001580035.1 of Sphingobium sp. 22B. Taxonomy (NCBI): domain Bacteria; kingdom Pseudomonadati; phylum Pseudomonadota; class Alphaproteobacteria; order Sphingomonadales; family Sphingobiaceae; genus Sphingobium; species Sphingobium sp. 22B. Next base: position 230,611 of record NZ_LTAB01000006.1, read on the forward strand.
CTATGTCGGGCTGGAGGTCGCGGCGGCGGCGCGCGAAATGGGGCATGAAGTCGTCGTCGTGGAGGCGCAGCCCCGCGTCCTCCAGCGCGTCACCTCCCCCCTGCTCTCCGATTTCTTCGAACGGCAGCATCGCCGCCGGGGCGTCGACCTGCGCCTGGGCGAACGGATTGCGGGCTTTTCCGGCGCGGATCGCGTCTCTGCCATCCGCCTGGCCTCGGGCAGGGAAATCCCCGTCGACATCGCCATCGTCGGCATCGGCATCGATGCGGAAACGGCGCTCGCGGAACAGGCGGGCATCGCCTGCGACGGCGGCGTGCTGGTCGACGGATATTGCCGGACCTCGGCGGAAGGCATATTGGCGATAGGCGACTGCGCGCGGCACCCCAATCCCCATGCGGGCGGGCTCTGGCGGCTCGAATCCGTGCAGCATGCGATGGATTCCGCCGCCACCGCCGCCGACACCATATTGGGGGCGCCGGCCGAATATCGCGCGCTGCCGACCTTCTGGTCCGACCAGTATGACATCAGGCTGCAATCCGCCGGCCTCAACCGGGACGCCGACGACATGGTCGTGCGCGGCGATCCGGAAAACGGTCCGTTCACCGCCCTGTATCTGCGCGGGGGCCGGGTGATCGCGGTCGACGCCATCAACAGCCCCAGGGATTTCATGGGCGCCCGCACCCTGATCCTGAAAGGCGTCGCGGTCGACCGGACAAAGCTGGCCGATCCCGCCATCCCCGTGAAGATGGCGGCCTGAACGCCCGATCTCCCGCCGAAGGCGGCGGTCGGGGATCGGCCCGCGCCCCTATAAGCGCTCCCGCATCTCCCGCGTCACCTCCTCCAGAAAATCCGCCGCCGCCCGCACCCTGGGCAGCCTCTGCAGATCGGCATGCATCACCAGCCAATAGCTGCGCCACACCTCCATCGACTCCGGAAACAACTGCACCAGCCGCTCGTCCTCCGCCGCCGCGAAGACATGCAGCACGCCCAGCCCCATCCCCGCCGCCACCGCCGCATGCTGCGCGGCGCTGGAACTGGCGCGGAAGACGATGGCCGCGCCGGGCAACAGCTGGTCCAGCGCGATCATCTCCGCGAACCCGGCCAGTTCCTCGATATAGGAAACGAAGACATGACGGCTCAGGTCGCCCCGCCCCGTCGGCACCCCCTCCCGCGCCAGATAGGCTTTCGACGCATAGAGCCCCAGCCGGTAATCGGCCAGCTTGCGCGTCACGAACCGCCCCTTGGGCGGCGGCTTCAGCATCACGGCGATCTCCGCCTCCCGCCGCGACAGGCTGGCCGCCTTGCTTTCGGACGCAAGCTCCAGCGTCAGGCGCGGATGCCGCTCCCGCAACTCGGCCACGCGCGGCGCGATCAGATGGCTGGCAAAGGCCTCCGGCGTGGCGAGCCGCACCGTCCCCTCCACCTCCCGGTCGCGCCCCGCGACGCTGCTCATCGCGGCGAGCAGCTCGCTCTCGATCCGCTCGGCATGGGAAACCAGCGCGAAGGCGGCGGGCGTGGGCGTCACCCCGCGCGGGCTGCGGTCGAACAGCCGCGCGCCCAGCGTCGCCTCCATATTGGTCAGGCGCCGGGCGACCGTGCTATGATCCACCCCGACCCGGCGCGCGGCGGCCAGCATGTTGCCCTCCCGCATCACGGCCAGGAACAGGCGCAGTTCGTCGGAATTCAGCATGGGCAAATCCGCACAACCAATGTGTCCACATACTCGTATATCTGCAAAGCTGACCCGTCTATACCAAAGCCATCCACCGGCAGGAGAGGAAACCGGAAAAATGCGTTCAATTACTCATTTCATTCATGGACAATCCGCCCCGCTCGCCGGCGCCCGCCTGTCCGACGTGCTGAACCCCGCCACCGGCGCGGTCCAGGCGCAAGTCGAACTCGCCACCGCCGCCCATCTCCAGAAGGCGGTGGATTCCGCCCTCGCCGCCCAGCCCGAATGGGCCGCCACCAACCCCCAGCGCCGCGCCCGCGTCATGTTCCGCTTCAAGGAACTGATCGAACAGAATATGGACGAACTGGCCGTCCTGCTCTCCTCCGAACATGGCAAGGTCGTCGCTGATGCCAGGGGCGACATCCAGCGCGGCCTGGAAGTCGTCGAATTCGCCTGCGGCATCCCCCATCTGCTGAAGGGCGAATACACCCAGGGCGCGGGTCCGGGCATCGACGTCTATTCCATGCGCCAGCCGCTGGGCATCGCCGCTGGCATCACCCCCTTCAACTTCCCCGCGATGATCCCCCTCTGGATGAGCGCCATGGCCATCGCCTGCGGCAACGCCTTCATCCTCAAGCCCTCGGAACGCGACCCCTCCGTCCCGGTGCGCCTCGCTGAACTCGCCATGGAGGCAGGCATGCCCGCCGGCATCCTGAACGTCGTCCATGGCGACAAGGAGATGGTCGACGCCATTCTCGACCATCCCGCCATCAAGGCGGTCAGCTTCGTCGGATCGTCCGACATCGCCAATTACGTCTATGCCCGCGGCGCGCAGAACGGCAAGCGCGTGCAGGCGATGGGCGGCGCCAAGAATCACGGCATCATCCTGCCCGACGCCGACATGGATCAGGCAGTGGCCGACATCGTCGGCGCGGCCTATGGTTCGGCGGGCGAACGCTGCATGGCGCTGCCGGTGGTCGTGCCGGTGGGCGAAGCCACGGCCGACGCCTTCCGCGCCAAGCTGCTGGACGCCATCGAAACGCTCCGTCCCGGCATCCCGACCGATCCCGACGCGCAATATGGCCCGCTGGTCACCGGCGTGCACAAGGCCCGTGTCGAAAGCTATATCCAAATGGCCGCCGACGAAGGTGCGGAGATCGTGGTCGACGGACGCGGCTTCTCGCTTCAGGGCTATGAGGAGGGCTTCTATCTCGCCCCGACGCTGATCGACCGGGTGACGCCGCAGATGAAAAGCTATCAGGACGAGATTTTCGGCCCCGTGCTCCAGATCCTGCGCGCCCAGACCTTCGAGGAGGCGCTCAGCTATCCGTCGAAGCATCAATATGGCAATGGCGTCGCCATCTTCACCCGCAACGGCGACTATGCCCGCAAGTTCGCCGCCGATGTCGAAGTCGGCATGGTCGGCATCAACGTGCCGATCCCGGTGCCGGTCGCCTATCACAGCTTCGGCGGCTGGAAGCGTTCGGGCTTCGGCGATCTCGACCAGTACGGCATGGACGGCGTGCGCTTCTACACCCGCACCAAGAAGATCACACAGCGCTGGCCCGACGGCGGCGCGGTGATCGACCAGAGCTTCGTCATCCCGACGATGCGATAGGCTTCTGCCCGGCAGGGGAACGGAAGCGCCCGCTTGTCCGTTCCCCAGGGTGATGAGCCAGTACCCCGTCACCTTCGATCCCCCGCCGGAGGCTGCCGAATTCTACGCCGAAAGCCTTGCGCATCTGGTGGAATCCGGCATCCCGTTCATGCTGTCGGGCACCTATGCTCTGGGATGCCATACCGGCATCATGCGGCCGACCAAGGATCTGGACGTCTTCTGCAAGCCCGGCGACGCGCCCCGCATCCTCGCTTATTTCAAGGCGCTGGGACATCGCGTCGAATTCGAGGATGAACGCTGGATCGGCAAGGTCTGGCGCGACGGCAATTTCTTCGACGTCATCTACAACATCTCCTCCGCCAGCCTGCCCGTGACGGAGGAATGGTTCCGCGATGTCTCCCATGCGGAGGTCTATGGCACGACGGTGCGGATCACGCCGCCGACCGAATTCATCCTCTCGAAGGTCTTCATCCAGGACCGCTACCGCTATGACGGCGCGGACGTCGCGCACATCATCCTGCGGCAGCATGAACATATCGACTGGCAACGCCTGCTGGACGCGATGGAACTGCACTGGGAAGTGCTGCTCATCCACCTGCTGAACTTCCGCTTCATCTATCCGACGGAACGCCATTGCATCCCGCTCTGGCTGTTCGAGGAATTGCTGGGACGCTTGCAGACCCGCGCCGAACTGCCCGTCCCCAATCTGCGGGTGTGCCGGGGACGGCTGCTTTCACCGCGCGACTATCTGGTCGACATCACCGAATGGGGCTTTGCCGACGTGGTGGGCAAGGGGCTGGAGGAGAGCCATGATCGCAACCAGTGAGCCGCGGCCCAAGGACAGCCTTGTCCTCGCCGCCGTCGGGGACCTGCATGTCACCGATGCATCCGAACATCGCTACCGCGCCATGTTCGAGGAGATTTCGGCTCAGGCGGACATATTGGCGCTATGCGGCGACCTCACCAATTTCGGCAAGACGCGGGAGGCCGAAATACTGGCCGAAGACCTGCGAAGCTGCACCATTCCGACGGTCGCGGTACTGGGCAATCACGACCATGAATGCGGCCAGCCTGAGGTCGTGGCGCAGATATTGCGCGGCGCGGGCGTGACCGTGCTGGACGATCAGGCGGTCGAGATAAAGGGCATCGGCTTTGCCGGGGTAAAGGGCTTTGTCGGCGGTTTCGGCCGGGGGGAGCTTGGCGCTTTCGGGGAAAGCGCGATCAAGGGCTTCGTCGAGGAATCGATCAACGAGGCGCGCAAACTGGAAAATGCGTTGCGATCCCTGCGGACGGAACGGACCGTGGCCGTGCTGCACTATGCGCCGGTGGTGGACACGGTGCAGGGGGAGCCGCCGGAGATTTTCCCCTTTCTCGGTTCCTCACGGCTGGCCGAGGCGATCGACAGGTTCGACAATGTCCGCTTCGCCGTCCACGGCCACGCTCATCGCGGCGCCTTTGAGGGGAAAACGCCCGGCGGCGTTCCGGTCTATAATTGCGCGCAGTTCGTGCTGTCGGAGCGGTTCGACCGTCCCTACGCGCTGATCGCCATTTGACGGGCACGCGCCGGTTTTACGGGACGCCTGAACCAGAAGGTCCAGACCGTCAGCGTGCCGAGCAGCGTCATCGCCAGGCCCGACAGGGTCATGACCAGCCTGAACGCCAGACCGCCGACCTTCGCCGCGTGGAGCGGGTAGAGCAGATTATAGCCCTTCACCGCCATCGGCAGCGTCGCGGCATCGCGCGCCGCAACCAGCGCGCCGCTGTCCGCCGCGAACCAGAGGGTGGTGCGGCCATTGGGCAGCCATTCCTGCGGCCGCCGCATGCGGATTGCGATCAACCCATTATCCTTGCGCGGCAGGCTGAGGCTGCGCAACTCCGCATCGGGAAAGCGCGCCTTGGCCGTCATGACCATGGCCCCCCAATCGAGCCCTTCGCCAAGTTTGGCGTCGCGCGGCGGCGGTGGAGCGAGCGCCCTGTCGATCTGCGCTGGCGCCCCCGGCCCGAACAGCAGCGCCGCCATCGGCCGGAACACCAGAACGGCCCCTGTGACCAGCGACAGCAGCAGCAGCGGCGCGACGACGACGCCCAGATCGCGGTGATGCCGCACGATCGCCGGGCGGCTCATCCGCGCCGGCCATAGGCGCCATTCGAAAGTCCGCCGCGTGCGCCACCAGAGGATGAGGCCGGTGAACACGAAGAACAGGCCGCAAAGCGCGGCGATGCCGATCACCCAATCGCCCGTCTCGCCGGAAAAGAGATGATGGTGGAAGTCGAACAGCCAGAGTTCGGGCCGCTCCCACTGGCTGCTCCACCGCGTCACCATGGCACCCCGCTGATCCGCATAGGCGCCGCCGCCATTCTCGAACAGCAGCTTCAGCAACCCGAAATCATCGGACGCATAGCTGATCGACTGGGGCCGTCCCGCCGGATCCGCCATGATGCGCTGCGTCACCTCGGCCAGTTGGCGGACATCCTCCACGCGCGGGTCGCCGGCATGGGGCGCCAGGGTCCAGGCATTTTTATGCACCAGCAACGCGCCGCTAAGGCCCAGAAGGGCGAGCAGCAACCCAATCAGCCCGCCGGTCCAGCGATGGAGGGTGTCGATCAGCTTCACTAGAATCTGTAGTCCCATGAGAGGGTGAAATTGCGGCCGCGTCCCGCGAAATAATGGGCGTTGTCATTGGGCCGGACGGTCTGGCTGTAATAATCGATGTAGAATGTGTCGAAGATATTCTGCGCCGCGAGCGTCAATGCCCCGAACCGGGTCTGATAGCGCAGCGACAGATCGGTCACGTCATAGCCGTCGAACCGGTAGAGCGGCGGATAGGCGCCCGGCGTCCGTTCGAACTGCCGCGACAGGAAGAATTGCGTCTGGATGCGCGCTGAAACCGGACCGTGCACATAGCTGGCGGCCAGGTTCAGACGGTCAGGCGAGATATTGGCGCCATCCAGATCGCGATCCACCTTGTCGATGCCATTGTCCGATCCGTCGGTGCGACCGATCAGATGGGCATAGCCGGTCGAGAGGGTCAGCCCCGGCAGCGGCGTCCTGGCCGACAGGTTCAGTTCCAGCCCCTGTATTTCCACCCGCTGACGCTGGACCTCGAACACCCCGCCGCTCTGCACCAGCAGCGATCCGTTCTTGCTGGTCGACCAGAAATAGGCCGCGCTGGCGTCGATCGGGCCTCGCTTCACTTCGAATCCGATCTCCCGGTTGTTGGAGACGATCGGGCTGATATTCACATAATCGTCGATGTCGACGCCGGGCGTGGCCACTGCGCGGGCGATCCGGCCGACATCGGGCACGGTATAGCCCTCGGCATAGCTGGCATAGGCGCGGATGCCGGCCCAGGGTTCCAGGATCACGCCACCATTGAGCAGCGTATCGCTGAAAGTCGGCCTGCCGCCCGCGACGTCGACGCCGCCGCCATAGGTCCAGAGGGTATGATAGTCGTCGATGCTGATGCGCACATCCTCATGACGCAATCCGCCCGCCACGCGCAGCTTCTTGTCGAACAGCGCCAGATTGAACTGGGCGAAGGGCGCGAGGCTGCGATAGTCGGTCGGCGGCACCCAGGTCCGACCGGTCGCGATCAGCCGCTGTTCGGTCAGGTCATAGAGCGCGTCAAAGCCAATGGTGGCGGTCAGCGCCTCGAACCCCGGCATCGCGCGTTCATAACTGATCTTGCCGCCATATTTGCGGCTGCGGTTCTGCGACTGGTCGAACAGCGTATCCCTGGGCGCGATGCGCGGGTCTTGGAAGCTGGCGATCGGGGCCACCTCCCCGCCATAGGTGTCGCGCGAACGGTTGAAGAAGAGCTGGGCGATGAAATTGCCACCCCACAAGTCGCCGTCGGTCAGCGTGAGCGCCGCGCTTTCTGTGCGGTTCGCGGCAGGAACGCCCGGCGGCGTGCCGCGCACCGAACTGGTCGGGCGGTCGATGCGATAATTGCCGTCCGCTGCGACATAATCGCCCTCTCCCTTCAACTGGAAGCGGCTGATGGTCAGGTCCAGCCGCGCGCTGTCGCTGAGCGCATAGCCGAAGCGGCCGAACAACGACCAACTCCGGCTATCCTGCGTCTCGCCCTGGGTCAGGTCGGTGCCGACGCGATTGCCATGGCCGTCGTAAAAGGCGCCGCGCTTCTCATAGGCAGCGCCCACCGTCGCATCCCACCCCCCGGAACGCCAGCCGATCAGCCCCGCCACCTTGCCCCCGATGCCGTCGCTGCGAAAGCCGGTGTCGGCATTGCCCTGCGCCAGCATCCGGCCGGTCAGTCCATCCGCCTGGGGCGGCGCAACGGTCACCTGGTTGACGATGCCGCCCGTGCCGCCGATCCCCTGCAGCGCATTGGAGCCGTAGATCAGCTCCACCCGGTCGATGAAGAAAGGATCGATGGTGAAGCCATCCCTCGCTCCGTCGCGCAGCGGAGCGGTCTGCGGAATGCCGTTGATCGCATAAAGCGGCGAGCGGCCGCGCAGCGTCTCCCCCGCGCCGGACAGCTTCTGCCGCGTGGGCGAGAAGGAGGGGGTCAGCGCGGACAACGCATCGACAATGGACCCGCCGATTGCGACCTGCTGGTTGAGCGTTTCCTGATCGATGACGTCGATGGTCATCGGCAGGGCGTTGGCGGGCAGGATCGTGCGCGCCGCGGTCACGATGATCGGGCCGGCATCCTCGGCTGCAGGTTCGGACTGGGCCAGCGCAGGCTGGCTCAACAGCGCAAGCGCGCTGGTGGCGAACAGGACAGACGAGCGGATATGCATTCTTTCCCCCATAAGGCTGTTCGTCCGCTAGCCAAATGAGCAGGATGTTGCAAGTCATTAGCAGTATAAGAAGGGTTTTGCGGGTCGGGCCTGCGTGCACCCTAGCTTTCAATCAACGCTTTCAGGGCCTTCAGGTCGCGGTTGATCCAGCGGATGTCGGCGGCGAATCGGTCATCGTCCATGTCGGGTTGGCGGAACAGCGTCAGCATGACTTCCGCCCCTTCGCCATTCTGCACGACGCGCAGCGGGACAAACACCTGCTCGCCGTTGCCCAGGTCGACATGATGATCCATCACGCCATAGACATTATGCGGCGTGAAGCGGATGCGGATCGGACCTTCGGGGCCCTCCGCCAGCCAGTGCGCGCCTTCCTGCCGCAAGCCGGATTCGGCAAGGCCCGACGCCCAGCGCGGGAAATATTCCGGCCGCCAGATGATTTCGTAAAGTGCGCGCCAATCGCGGGCGATGGTGATGCTGAAGGTCCGGGCGGGCAGCATGTCGCTCTCCAATGAATCGTTGCGCGGGGCCATAGCATGGGATGGACGATCTCGCCCTTGCGTTCCGGCCGATATGGGACGAACATCCCTGGTTCCAAGCGACCGGCTTCATCAAGAGAGACGGATGGATTGGAGGAGAGCCAGGATGAGCGGCTGTTACACCCGGGCCATCGCGCTCGTCGGACCCGCCGGGGCGGGCAAGACCAGCCTTGCCGAAGCGATGCTGTTCATAACCGGCGCGATCCCGCGCCAGGGATCGGTTCAGGCGGGAAACAGCACGGGCGACGCCAGCCCGGAGGCGCGCGAACGGGGCAGTTCCACCGAACTCAACCTGATGCATTTCGAATGGATGGGCGACCGGTTCGCGCTGATCGACGTGCCCGGCGCGCCGGGCTTCGCCGCGGATGGCGCATCTGCGCTCGACATGGCCGACCTTGCCGTCGTGGTGATCGATCCCGATCCCGAGCGCGCCGCGCTGGCCCAGCCGGTGCTGCGCAGGCTGGAGGGCGCGGGCATCCCGCACGCCTTGTTCGTCAACAAGATCGATCAGGCGCGGGGCAGCATAGAGGACCTGTTGACGGCGCTCGCGCCGATGAGCGCCGCCGCCCTGGTGGCGCGCCAGATCCCGATCCGCGCCGGGGAACGAGTCGCGGGCTTCGTCGACCTCGCGCTGGAGCGCGCCTATCATTATGAGGCGGGCAGGAAATCGCAGCAGGTCGCGCTCGCCCCGCATGTGAAGGACGATGAAAGCGCGGCGCGTTTCCACATGCTGGAACAATTGGCCGACCATGACGACCTGTTGCTCGAACAATTGCTGTCCGACGAACAGCCCAGCCTGGAGACCGTCTTTGCCGATCTGGCGCGGGAGACCGCCAGCGGCCTGATCGTCCCGGTGCTGTTCGGTTCCGCCTCCAACGGTTTCGGCATCCGGCGGCTGCTGAAGATGCTGCGCCATGACACGCCCGCGCCCGCCCGGACGGCGGAGCGACTGGCGATCAGGGGCGAAGCGGCGCAGATCTTCAAGATCTCCCATGCGGCGACGGTCGGCCGGCTGGCGCTGGCCCGCATCTTCGGCGGCGCGCTTGCCGACGGGGCGGAGATGGCCGACGGCAAGGGGCGGCCATTAAGGCCCGGCGGATTGTTCGCGATCCAGGGCATGGCGACGGCGAAGATCCCGGCGGCCGAAGCCGGCTCCATCGTCGGCATCGCCAAGGTCGAGGCCGTTCAGGCAGGCGAGCTGATCGGCATGGCCGGCACGGCCCCGCAGACCGGCCTGCCGGTGGAGAAGAGGGCGGCGAACTGCGCGCTGGCGATCGCGGCGAAGGACCATAAGGACGAGGTGCGGCTTTCCACCGCCCTCAACCGGCTGGCCGAAGAGGATGCCGGGCTGCACTGGGACCAGGATGAAGGTTCGCGGGAGACCCTGCTGCACGGCATGAGCGAGGATCATCTCGCCGTCGCAGTCGACCGGCTGAAGCGGCGTTACGGCGTCGCTGTGTCCGTTCAGGCGCCGACGATTGCCTATCGCGAATCGATCCGCAAGGCCGTGACCCAGCGTGGCCGCCACAAGAAGCAATCCGGCGGCCATGGCCAGTTCGGGGACGTCGTGCTGGAAGTCCGTCCTCTCGAACGGGGCGAGGGCGTGCGTTTCGAGGAACGGATCACTGGCGGCGCGGTGCCCCGGCAATATATTCCCGCGGTCGAGAAAGGCGTGATCGATGCCGTCGCAAGGGGGCCGCTCGGCTTTCCCGTCGTGGATGTCTGCGCGGTGCTGGTGGATGGATCGTTCCACAGCGTCGACAGTTCCGAACTCGCCTTCCGCACCGCCGGGCGCATCGCCATGGCCGACGCCCTGGCGGCGGCGTCACCCTATCTGCTGGAACCGGTCGCCCATGTGACGATCATGAGTCCGGGCGCCGCCACGTCCCGCATCACATCCGCCATTGCGAGCCGCCGGGGCCAGATGTTGCGGATGACGACGCTGGACGGCTGGCACCATTGGGACATGCTGGAGGTCCTCCTGCCCGAGGCTGGGTTGCAGGGGCTGGAAGCCGAGATCCGCTCGATGAGCCAGGGCATGGCGCATTATGAGGCGCATTTCGATCATCTGGCGGAGGTCAATGCGAAGCTGGCCGACAGCATCGTGCAGCGGGCGAAGGAGCCGGCTTAGAGCCAATCGACATTCAGATGATGACGAGCCGAAAATGGCGGTTTTACGTCGAAGTTCACAGTGTACGCGCGCGCGTGCCAGCGCGCGCGTATGCGAAGGCGGGATTTTGATCGGACGTTTCAAAGAGGGACGCGAGATAGCGCGGCAGGGACGGAATAGGACAGGCCGAATGGGCCCTGTTGGAGAAATAGGATGTTTTTGGAGGAAGCTGTTGCGGTTGGGTGACGCATTTGAGGATGGCCGCGCGCAGACGCAATGGGAACGGGCCTAGGCTCAGGACCCAAAGCGGCGGTCCGGCGCGCCTGCGATCAGGCCGGGCTGAGCCCCTTCACCACGAAGGGCAGGCATTCCCCGTCCGGGTCGGTCAGGGTCAGATAGGCGCCCGGATGGATGGCATGCGCGTCCAGCCGATAGATTTTCTCGTCATCCGCCTCCCCCGGCTCATAGGACAGCGCCCAGCCATGCCGGGTGTGCAGCAGCGTACCGTGCCGGTCCGGCTCATTGGGCCAGAACCGCCGCGCCGTCGCCAGTTCGGGATGGATGCGATATTCCCTTTCGTCGATCACGCCGCCGCTGCCGAGCGGCAGGCGCAGGACATAGCTTCGGGCCGCCGATCCGTTGGGAAAGGCCGGCGTCCGGGCAAGTTCAAGGCGTATGGTCGTCCAACTCATGACCATTGCAATCGGATTCCCCGGCGGAAAGAGATATAAGGATTATTCCTGATGGCGACCGCGCCGGGGCAGTCCTAGCCAGAGGGTGAAGAGACGCTTGCCGGGAGACAGACGATGAAATCGGTCCTGCTGCACATTCATGAAGATCATGGCGCGGAAAGCCGCTTGCAGGCGGCCTGCGATCTCGCCCGCGCATCGGGCGCGCATATCCATTGCGTGCAGGTGACCGCCATGCCGGATTTCGTCGCGGCCGACATGTATGGCGGCGCGTCCATGGCCCCCGCGATGATGGCGGAGCTTTACGACATCGACGAAAAGGCGCGAATGCGCACCGAGGATCGGCTGCGCCGCGAGGACGTGAGCTGGGACTGGCGCCATGTGGAGGGCGATGTCGTCCATGGCCTGCTGTCCGCCGCGACGCTGACCGACGGCATGATCGTCACCCTGCCGTCCGGGCCGCGCCGGGAATTCGCCGACCCGCTGCACCTGGCGGCCGATCTGGCGCTGGCCGGGCGGGTTCCCGTGATCGCCGTGCCGCAGGAGGCGAAGTCCTTTCCGGTGACGGGCCGCGCCGTCGTGGCGTGGGAGGGCTCGCAGGAAGCCTCCGCCGCGCTGCGCCTGTCCGTGCCGCTGCTGAAGCTGGCGGAGGAGGTGCATGTCGTGACGGTCGAGGAAGCGGGCAAATATCCCTTCCCCGCGACCGACGCGCCCGAATATCTGGCCCGCCATGGCATCAAATGCCAGTTCCATAGCTGGCCGCAGGATGGCCGGACCGTCGAAGCGGCACTGAAGGCCGCGGTCGGCACGCTGAAGCCGGACTGGGTGGTGATGGGCGCCTTCGGCCATAGCCGGCTCAGGGAAATGGTGTTCGGCGGCGTCACCCGCGCCATGTTGCGCGAGGTACATGTTCCGCTCTTGCTGGCGCACTGAAGCCACGGCATGGTGGGAGCATGGCGGTAGCGGACGATGAGACGGAAGGCTTGACGCAGCGCGAGCACAGCCTGGAACAGGCGCTGCTCGGCTCGATCCTGGCGACCGTGCCGGACGCGCTGATCGTCATCGACATGCACGGGCAGATCGTGTCCTTCAGCGCGGCGGCCCAGCGCATGTTCCAATATGCCGAAAGCGATGTGCTGGGCGAGAATATCTCGATGCTGATGCCCTCCCCCGACCGGGAGAGGCATGACGGCTATATCGGCCATTATCTGTCCACGGGCGAAAAGCGGATCATCGGCATCGGCCGCCTGACCAGCGCGCGGCGGCGGGACGGGTCGACCTTTCCCATCGAACTGTCGGTGGGCGAGGTACAGGACGAGGGGCGGCGGCTGTTCACCGGCTTCATCCGCGACCTGACCGAGAGCCAGCAGGCCGAGCGGCGCGTGGCGGACCTGCAGGCGGAACTGGCCCATGCGGGCCGCGTGACGGCGATGGGCACGCTGGCGTCGGCCCTTGCGCATGAACTCAACCAGCCGTTGACCGCCATCGCCAATTATCTGGAGGCGGGGCGCGACATGCTCGACGCCGAGGGTCCGGTGGACCGCGATCTGCTGCGCGAGGCGATGGCGGAAAGCGCGGCCCAGGCGCTGCGCGCGGGGGAGATCATCCGGTCCCTGCGCGAGTTCATCAAGCGCGGCGAGACGATGCGCCAGCCCGAACCCCTGCGCCTGTTGCTGGCGGAGGGGGCGGCGCTGGCCTTCATCGGCGTCGACAGCCGGGGCCTCGACATGGACATCAGCGTCGATCCGCGCGTCGACAAGGTGCTGGTCAACCGGGTGCAGTTGCAGCAGGTCATCATCAACCTCACCAAGAACGCCGTGGAGGCGATGGCCGGCAGCCCGGCGCGCATCCTGCGCCTGTCCGCCATCCCCGGCGAAAACGGCAGGGTCGAGGTGATCGTCGCGGACAGCGGGCCGGGGCTCGCGCCGGAGATGTCACGCACCCTCTTCACCCCGTTCACCACCACCAAGCCATCCGGCATGGGCGTCGGCCTGTCGATCAGCCAGACCATCGTCGAGGGTCATGGCGGGCGCATCTGGGCCGGACCGTCGCAATGGGGCGGCACGGCCTTCCACTTCACCCTGGACGCAGCGGACTAGAGCATTTTGAAGTCGGCCGGCACGGCTGACGGGCTCGCAAAATGCGGCCAACAAGAAGGACCAGAGCATGAGCGAGCCATTCCCCATCTATGTCGTGGACGATGACGAGGCGATCCGGCGGTCGTTGTCCTTCATGCTGAAGACAAGCGGTTTCGCGGTGAAGCTGTTCGACGGCGGCCTGCCTTTTCTGAAGGAGGCTGCCGACCTGGAGCCGGGCTGCGTGCTGCTGGACGTGCGGATGCCCGACATGGACGGGCTGGCGGTGCAGCGCGAGCTGCGGGCGCGGGGCATCATGCTGCCCGTGGTGATCATGACGGGCCATGGCGACATCGACATGGCGGTGACGGCGATGAAGGCAGGCGCAAGCGACTTCATCGAAAAACCGTTCGAGAAGGCAGCGTTGCTCGGCTGCGTCGATGCCGCGCGGCGGGTGGCCGTGGCCGACCGTGGCGCGAGCGCGCGGGCGGACGATGCGCGGGCGCGGCTCAACATCCTGACGGAGCGGGAGCGCGAGGTGCTGGACGGGCTGGTGGAAGGGCTGCCCAACAAGACCATCGCCTATGACCTGGGGATCAGCCCGCGCACGGTGGAAATCCACCGCGCCAACCTGATGCAGAAGCTGGAGGTGAAAAGCCTGGCCGAAGCGCTGAGGATCGCCTTCCATGCGGGAGCGGAGAAGGACGAGGCGTAGATTGGGCTGGCGCCCGGCATGGCCCCGGCCGAAAACCGTCAGCCCGTCAATATCGCCCATGCCAGCAGGATACAGCCCATGCCCGCCGCCACGGAGACCACGCGGCCCCACGGCAGCAGCTTCTCCAACGCCACCAGCAGCGTCAGCAAAGCGATCCAGGCCAGGTTCATGGTCCCGCCCACGAACAACAGCGTCATCAGCATCCAGCAGCAGCCGACGCACCAGGCGCCGTGGATCATCCCCATGCGGAAAGCGCCGGTCCACCCCGGCCGATAGTGGCGGCTGAGGAATTGCGCGGGATTGCGGCACTGGCGCAGGCAGGCGTCCTTCCATGGGCTGATCTGATAGGCCCCTGCCCCGATCAGGAGCGCGGCCGCCAACGGGCGGCTGGATGTCGCCATCGCCATGGGGGACAGCATCGCCATTGTGGCCAAGCGCCACTGCGCCAGCGTGGCTGTCAGGGAGAAAAAGCCCCAGACCAGCAGATAGCCCAGGGTGAAGCTCTCCGTCGCGGGGCGCGTGGAGGCGCGTGCGGCGCGAGCGTAGAGGAGGACAATCGGCGCGGCGGAGGGGAGCATCATCGCGATCATCATCACCCACCACATGGCGAACGTCACGACGAACTGCGCGGCTGTCCATGGCATGTCGCCGGGCATCATCATCGCCAGCATCGGGTCTTCCGCCAAGCCGGCCGGAAGCAGGGAGGCGGTCGGCGCCATGCCCATGCCCGCGCCCGAAAGCAGCCAGCCCCAGGCCACAAGGATCAGCACCGCGAGCGCGACAAGCGAAATCAAGCGGTGCCGGGCGAGCACCGCGCCAAATGCGGCCACCGTCAGCCCCTGACGACGCCGTGGCTGTCGAGGTGGAGATAGGCGAACTGGCCGTAGCTCGCCGCATGGTCGAGCCGCATCGGCGCAATCGAGCGGCTGGCGCCGGAGCCGACCTCCGCCACTTCATATTCGAAGCCGTCGGGCAAGTGGATCTGGGCGCGGATTTCCGATCCGTCCACCGGGCTGCGGATCGGTTCGCCGTCCATTTCCAGATGGCCCGGGATGCGCAGGCGGCCCTTGCGTCCTTCCACGTCGACCTCAAAATCGACAGGAACGAAGCTGGGTTCGTGCATGGTGGCGATGGTGGAAGCGAAGACGGCGAAGACCGTCGCCATCGGAGCGGTGTCGCCGCCGGTCATGATCGTCAGCAGGGCATTGCGTTGCGCTTCCGTCGCCCGTTCGTCGACGAAGGCGGCACATTCCCCCTGCCCTTCATGGATCGGGCCGGGCCAGCGGAAGACCGCGGCGATATTGAGGCCCGACAGGTCGGTACTGCCGTGGCGCCCCTCATCGATGGCGAAGCCGAAGGCGGCCTGGCAATGCCCCTTGTCGGGCAGGCCGCCGAACTGGCAGTTGCAGCCATATTCACAGTTGCAGTTGGCGAATTCGCGGCCCTTGAGCATCCAGTAGACCATGGTCCGACTCCCCTGACAGCCGGAAGACCATAGCAGATTCACGCGGCCGCGTCGCGCTTTCGGCGGAAGGGATAGAGGAATTGCGCGCGATAGCCCTGGGGCACCTGTTCGGGCACGCCATAGCCGGTCGGCCATGCGCTGTCGGGCAGATGGTGGGTGCCGAACAGGCGGTCCAGCAAAGGGAAGTGGATCGCGAAATTCTTGTCGACCGCGACCTCCTCTATCGCATGATGCCAATGGTGGAAGCGCGGCGTCGCGACGACCGCGCCCAGGCGGTTGAAATCGCCGCGCAGATTGGCGTGGAGCAGCGAGGAGTAGACGTAGACGAAGCCGATATAGGCCTGCATCACCGATGGCGAGAAGCCGAAGGTGAGCAGCGGCAGCGATGTCACGCCGCGCAGGGCGATGATCTCGAAGAAATGCATGCGCGCGCCGGCGAGCCAATCCATGGACCTGGCCGAATGGTGCACGGCATGGAAACCCCAGAGGAAGGGGATGCGGTGGAAGGCGCGATGGAACCAATATTGGACGAAATCGGTCAGCAGCACCACTTCCAGGAACTGGAGCGGCCAGGGCTGGCCAGCGATCATGGCGCGGATGCCTGCGAGGCCGGCGGTGTTGGCGTTGATGAAGCTGGACGGCGCCAGCGCGAGGAAGGTGATGAGCTGCACCATCATCGAGCTGATCAGATAATAGAACAGGTCCTCCCGCCATTCCTGTCGGAACAGGCGCTGCTGCGCCCTATGTGGGAAGAGGCGCTCGATCGGGGCGAACATCAGGCCGGTGGCGACCATGTTGACGGCGAAGAAATCGACACCGAAGAACACGCCCCAATCATGGGTCTCACGCGGCTGGACTTCCGCTCCGCCCAGCAGGGTGGCGAGCAGCGCGACGATGAGCGCGGTGGCGCCGATGGCTTTGCGTGTACGCAAAAGCAGGCTGAGCAATGCCAGGGCATAGCCACCGATCAGCAGCGCATGGACCATGGGACGCAGCCCGCCCCATGCATGCAGCGCCGCCAGTTCGGGCGTCGAAAACCAGTCGGGCCAGCGTAGCGCCATGACCAGACAGAGCCCGGTGATGCTGAGCAACAGCGCGAAGAAGCCGGAGAACCAACCGCTGCCGAGGCGCCGCACGGCAAGGGGCGATTGCAGGTCGCGTTCCAGACTGTCGAACCAGTTTGCCATGATATGTCCCCTTTGCCTCCGGCTTGCCCCGCCTGCCGTGCCTGCTGCCTATGTTAAAGCTTCGCCCCTGCCGCCCTCAAGCTTTCCTTGACCCGCGCGGTGGCCATTTCGAGAGGGGCCGTCTCGCCCAGAAGGGCGAAGCTGCCGTTGAGCGCGAAGGTGCAATGGCCGTGCACCGTCGCCACCAGCGAGCGGGCAAGGCGCGGGGCCACGTCCTTCGCATCCGGCGGCAGGACAGCCGCGACTTCGCGCACGACGATCTCCGTAAGGCCGGCGCGCTGCCGGGCATAATCATCCGGCATGGGCACGCCGGGCGGCAGGCGATGGTCGTAGATCGCCATCCAGATGTTCGTGTTTTCCGATGCGAAGCGGAAATAGCCCTCCACCAGCGCGGCGATCCTGTCCTGCGGCCGGCTGGCGAGGCGCTGTTCCAGAAAGGCGGCCCAGAGGTCGAAGGTACGTGTGTTGATGGCGACGATCAGCCGGTCATAGCTGCCGAAGACATTGTAGAGCGTGCCCACCGAATAGCCGATGCGCTTCGCCACCTCCCGCGAGGAGAATTTGGCGAAGCCGGACTCGGCCATGTGGCGATGGCCTTCCTCCAGGATGAGCGCCTCCAGTTGCTCGCGGCTATGGTCGGATCGTCTGCCCATGGACAAGCGGATAGAAGATCAATTGAACGCTGTCGAATTATTTTATTGAACAGTGTGTAATTTTTGGGTAGCTGAGACTCCATTGGCTGGGTTTGCAGGGGTTCGACTCATGCTTGTGACGCTGGTTCTGCTGGTTTTCGGAGTGATGCTGTTCGACATGCGCGGGCGGTTGAAGGCGGCCGAGCACAGGTTGACGCTGCTGGAAGGGGGGATCGGAGACGCGCCCTTCCCCGCTCGCTACCGGCACGCCGGCGGGGATGGAGATGACGATGCCGGGGTGAAGACGGCGGCGCCCGCAAGCGTCGTGGAGCGGCGGGTTGCCATGGACACCGTTCCCCCGCACCCCGTGCCTGCGGTCGTGATCGACCGTCGATCCAGCGAAGGCGCGACTCACTCTCCTGCGCGGTCCGCTTCGGATGAGGTTCGGGAGATGGATGCCCCCCTTCCCCCGGATGACGGGGAAAAGGCGGAAGGCATCGATATGGCAGTCGAGCGCCCGGCCCGCCCCTCCTTCAGCTTCGAGGACCTGTTCGGCCGCCGCCTTCCGATCTGGGCGGGCGGGGTGACGCTCGCCGTGGCTGGCGTGCTGCTGGTCAAATATTCGATCGATGCAGGACTGCTCGCGCCACTGGTGCGAGTGGCTCTGGGGCTGCTGTTCGGCGGAGCGCTGATCGGCGGGGCCGAGGCGGCGTTGCGGCTGGAGGATCGGGTCCGCGACGCGCGGGTGCGGCAGGCGCTGGCGGGCGCGGGGTTGGCGACGCTCTATGCCGCGATCCTGGCGGCGCACATGCTATATGGGCTGGTCGGACCGGGCATCGCCTTTGCGGGGCTTGCGGGCGTGACCGGGCTGGCCATGGCGCTGTCGCTGCGCTTTGGCGCGCCGAGTGCGCTGCTGGGGCTGGTCGGCGGTCTGGCGGCGCCCGCCCTGGTCGAGGCGGGGCAGCCCAATGTGCCCCTGCTAAGCTGTTATCTCGCGCTGGCGGTCGGTGGGCTATGCGTGCTGTCGCGCACCCAGCGCTGGATGTGGCTGGGGGTGAGCGCGCTGGTCGGCGGGGCCGGCTGGGGCGTCGTCATGCTGGCGATGGGCGCGCTGGATTGGGCATCGTCGCTGTCGGTGGGGTTGCTGGTGCTGATGCTGGGGATGGCGTTGCCGGTCCTGGCCTTTTCCGGAACGCGGGCCGCGCTGCTGCGCATGGGCGCGGCCGTGGTGGCGGCGGGCCAGATGGCGGCGCTGGTGGCGACGGGCGGCTTCGGCCTGCTGCAATGGGGATTGTTCGGGCTGCTGTCGCTCATGCTGGTGTGGCTGGGGCGGGACGCGGCCTTGCGGCCGCTGGCGGCGATCGGCGCCGGTGTCGCGCTGCTGCTGGCGGCGGTGTGGCCGCAGCCGGAAATGGGTCGCTTCGCCCTGGTGATGCTGGGCATGGTGGCGATTTATGGCGGCGCGGCCCTGCTGCGGGTCTGGCGCGGCGCTTTGGTCGAGGCGGGACAGATCGCAGGACTGGCGCTGGGTGGATTTGCCGTCGCGCTGGGGCAATGCTGGCGGGTCGGGCTGGACGGGGAATTCGCCCTGCTGGCGCTGGCGGCCGCCGGATTGCCGGGCGCGGCCATGGCGATGGGCTGGCGATGCGGGACGCGGCGGGAGGATGCGCGCTTCGTGACGCTGGCGAGCGCCGCGGCGCTGCTGCTGGTGGTGGCCGGCGGGCTGGGGCTGCCGGAGTGGAGTCTGGCCATGGTGATCGCTGCGGTTGCAGCCGCGCTGCTGAGGTTGGCGGCGCTGGCGGAGGACCGGCGGGTCGAATGGAGCGGCTGGGGCTTCGCCTTCGGCGCGCTGGTGGTTCTGGCCGGATCCGACGATGTCGTCCGGCTGTGGGGAGAGGCGGCGGATGAGCCGGGCTGGCAGGGCGTGATGCGTTGGGCTGCGGGAGCGGCAATGGCGGCGCTGTTCGCCTGGCGGGCGCGCTTTGCCGAGGGGCGGATGGTCGCGCAGGGCGTGGCGGTGCTGCTCGCCTATGGGGCCGTGGCGCAGACGGTGCCGGCGCTCTGGGTGCCGGTGGGACTCGCGCTGGAGCTGGCCATGCTGGCGGAAGGAGCGCGGCGGCTGGCCGTCGGGCGAATGGCGCCCGCCCTGGGGGTGGCCTTGGCGCTGGTGGCGCTATGGGCCGCCTGGCCCCTGGGAATCTGGCTGGGCCGGGTGTTGCTGTCGCTGGTGGGTGAACCCGTGCTGGTCAGGGACTTGCCCGGAATAAGCGAGGTGGCGCGGCGGATCGCCTTGCCGGCGATGGCGCTGGGCCTTGCCCTGTGGCGGGGCGGTTCCGCCGTGGATGCGGTCGGGCGGCGGATCGGCTGCTGTGTCGCGGCGGTGCTTGGCGGAGTGGCGGCGCATGTCGCATTCAAGCAGCTTTTCGCTTTGGGGAGCCTGGCGGAGGTGACGCGCCTTGCCCTGGCGGAGCGCACGCTTTGGGAGGCTGTGCTGATGGGCCTGGGTTTCGTTGCGTTGCGGGGCCGGATCGCGCTGGCCCGATTCCATCCGTTGCCGAAAGCCGGGGAGAATGTCGAGCGCGCGGTCGGGACATGCCTCATCGCGGCGGGATTGGGGCATTTGCTGGTTTATTCGGTGGTGCTGCATAATCCGCTCTGGTTTCCGCAGGCGGTGGGGCATTGGCCCCTCCTCAATCTGCTGCCGGTGGTGCTGGCCCTTGCCTTCGTGGCGCTGAAGGTGGCGGATGGCTGGTCACGGCGGATGGCGGATGGCGTGCGGATGGCCTTGATCGCGCTGTTCGGCGTGGCGCTGCTGCGGCAGTTTTTCGTCGGATCGCTGCTGACCGTGCGCGGAGTGGGCCAGGTGGAGGATATTCTCCGTTCGGTGCTCGCATTGGCGCTCGCCATCGGCTTTCTGCTCTGGGGCATCCGCGGGCAGGCGCAGGCCGCAAACGCCAGGGACTGGCGCATCGCTTCGCTGCTGCTGATGCTGTTCGCCGTGGCCAAAGTGTTCCTGTTCGATGCGTCCGGGCTGACCGGGCTGCTGCGGATCGCATCCTTCCTTGCCCTGGGCTTCAGCCTCATCGGCATCGGATGGCTCTATAATCGCCTGTTGCGGGAGCCGGTTAACAACTCCGCGACTATTGCTGCATAATGCGTGAAGGACGGGGGTAAGAAAATGTCCGCACCTGATCTGTCTTTGCTGGGTAAACGCCGTTTCGCGCCCTTGTTCGTGGTGCAGTTCCTGGGCGCGTTCAACGACAATCTGTTGAAGTTCGCGCTGCTGTTCCTCGCCAATTTCAGCCTCTATCGGGCCGAGCCCGACAAGGCGGAGATGCTGGCGACCATCGCCACAGGCCTGTTCATCCTGCCCTATTTCCTCTTTTCCGCGCTGGCCGGGCAATTGGCCGACGCCTGGGACAAGGCGAAACTGGTGCGGGCGGTGAAGGCGGCGGAGATCGTCATCATGGCCCTCGCCGTCACCGGATTCTGGCTGGAATCGGTGCCGGTTCTGCTGTCCTGCCTGTTCCTGATGGGGCTGCATTCGACCATCTTCGGGCCGGTCAAATTTTCCATCCTGCCGCAGCATCTGCGTGCCGACGAGATCATGGGCGGCACCGGCCTGATCGAGGCGGGCACCTTCCTTGCGATATTGAGCGGGCAGTTGCTGGCCGGGGTGATCCCGCCCTGGGAAGCGGGACTGGTGGCGGTGGGGCTGGCGACGCTTGGCTTTCTGGCCAGCCTGGCGGTGCCGGCCGCGCCGACCGTGGTGCCGGGCCTTCGGATCGAGCGGAACATCGTCAGGAGCACCTGGCATATATTGAAGGCGGCGCGGCATGGGCGCGGCGTGTGGCTGTCGATCCTGGGGATAAGCTGGTTCTTCGCCGTGGGCGCGGTATTGCTGGCGGAGTTCGCGCCGCTGGTGAGCGGGGTGCTGAAGGCGAAGCAGGAGGTCGCGACCTTCTTCCTGCTGATCTTCTCGGTCAGCGTGGCGCTGGGGTCGATGCTGGTCAACCGGCTGCTGGGCGGGCAGGTTTCGGCGCGCTTCGTGCCGGTATCCGCGCTGGCGCTGGCCGGGTTCATGATCGACCTGTGGCTGTCGACCGGTTCCTATGCGCCCATGCATTCGGGCGCTGGCATAGCCGAATTCGTCGGCTCGCCGGGAAGCTGGCGGATCATGGTCGACCTGTTCGGCATCGCCTTTTCAGGCGGCATGTTCATCGTGCCGCTCTATGCGATCCTCCAGACGCACAGCCCGCGCGAGGAACGGTCGCGCACCATTGCGGCCAACAACATCGTCAACGCGGCGGTCACGGTGGCGGTCGTCACGGCGGTGACGGCGATGCTGGCGCGGGGCGAGAGCGTGCCCGGCGTGATCGGGGTGATGGGCTTCGCCACGCTGGCGGTGGCGCTGATCAGTTGCTGGCTGCTGCCGGAGACGGTGATCAAGGCGATCGTGCGCGGGATGTTGCGGCTCTGCTATCGGGTGGAGGTGCTGGGCGCCGGGAATATGCCCGGCGTGGGCGAACCGGCGGTCGTCGTGGTCAACCATGTGTCCTTCCTGGACGGCCTGCTGCTGGCGGCCTTCCTGCCGGGGAAGCCCACCTTCGCGGTGCATACGCGGATAGCCAGGGCGTGGTGGGTAAAACCGTTCCTGTCGCTGTTCGACGCCTTTCCGGTCGATCCCACCAATCCGCTGTCGGCCAAGGCGATGGTGAAGGCGGTGCGCGAGGGGCGGACGCTGGTGATCTTTCCGGAGGGGCGGATCACCGTCACTGGCGCTTTGATGAAGGTGTTCGACGGCCCCGGCATGGTCGCGGACAAGGCCGACGCGCCGATCATTCCGGTCCGGATCGACGGCGCGCAGTTCACGCCCTTCTCGCGGCTAAGGGGCAAGGTCCGGCTGCGGCGCTTTCCCAGGATCACGCTCACCGTCCTGCCGCCACGCCGCTTCGCCATCGAGGGCGAGATGACGGCGCGGGCACGGCGCGCGATCGCGGGGCGGCGGCTCTATGACGAGATGAGCCAGATGATGTTCGCGACATCCGACACGGACAGGACATTGTTCGAGGCGCTGCTGGAGGCGCGCCATGTGCATGGGCGCGGGTCGGCCATCGTCGAGGATGTGAAGCGCGAACCGCTGAGCTATGGGCGGCTGGTGACGGGGTCGCTGGTGCTGGGGCGGGTCATGGCGCGTTCGACGCGGCAGGGCGAGGCGGTCGGCGTGCTGCTGCCCAATGTCGCCGGGGTGGCGGTGGCCTTCTTTGCCTTGCAGGCGGGTGGGCGGGTGCCGGCGATGCTGAACTTCACCGCCGGGCTGACTAACCTGAAGGCGGCGTGCACGGCGGCCGGCATTCGGACGGTGGTGTCGGCGCGGGCCTTTGTCGAGCAGGGCAAGCTCGGCGACGTCGTCGCGGGGCTGGAGGCGGAGGGGATCGCCTTCCTCTGGCTGGAGGATGTGGCGGCAGGCATTGGAACCGGGGCGAAGCTGCGCGGGTTGATCGCCAGCCGCTTTGCCGCGCGCGCGCATGGGCGGCTCAAGGTTTCGCCGGACGATGCGGCGGTGATCCTGTTCACCAGCGGGTCGGAGGGGCTGCCCAAGGGCGTGGTGCTGACGCATCGCAACCTTCTGTCCAACTGCCGGCAATTGGCGGCGCGGATCGACTTCAATTCGGCCGACGTGGTGCTGAACGCCCTGCCGGTATTCCATAGTTTCGGGCTGACCGGCGGGACGTTGCTGCCGATCTTCCATGGGGTGAAGACGCTGCTCTATCCCAGCCCGCTGCATTACCGGATCGTGCCGGCGCTCGCCTATGACGCCAATGCGACGATCCTGTTCGGGACCGACACCTTCCTGTCGGGCTATGCGCGGATGGCGCATGGCTATGATTTCTACTCGCTGCGCTACATCTTCGCGGGCGCGGAGCGGGTGCGGGACGAGACGCGGAAAATCTATGCCGAGAAGTTCGGGCTGCGCATCCTGGAGGGCTATGGCGCGACCGAGGCAGGGCCGGTGATCGCGGTCAACACGCCGATGCACTTCCGCGCCGGGTCGGTCGGGCGGCTGTTGCCGGGGATAGAGGCGCGGCTGGACGATGTGCCGGGGATCGACGAGGGCGGGCGGCTTTCGATCCGGGGGCCGAACATCATGGCGGGCTATATGAAGGCCGATGCGCCGGGCATGCTGCAACCGCCGGAAGGGGGCTGGCACGATACCGGCGACATCGTGACCATCGACGATCAGGGCTTCGTGACGATCCGGGGGCGTGCGAAGCGCTTTGCGAAGATCGGCGGCGAGATGGTCTCGCTGCCCGCCGTGGAGGGCTATGCCTCTGCCGTGTGGCCGGATGCGGACCATGCGGTGGTGACGCGGCCCGATGCGCGCAAGGGGGAGCAACTGGTGCTGTTCACGACCGCGCGGGATGCGAAGGCGGCCGCGTTGCAGGCCTGGGGGAAGGCGCATGGGGTGGCGGAGCTGGCCCTGCCGCGGGACATCCGCGTGCTGGATGCGCTGCCGCTGCTGGGAACCGGGAAGACCGACTATGCGTCCATGACCCAGATGGCGGCCGGGTAGGACAGATCCTTCCTGCGTCGAAGGCATGGGAAGGATTGGGTGTTGGTGGAACGGCCTTCTCATCTGGTGCGGCGGTTGCTGGTGCGCCAGGTGCGGGGCGTGTTTCATGACAGCGCCCGGGGAGAGGCGCCGGTCGTCGCTTCGGACCGGGCGCTCTATCCGCCGGGGTCGGTGATCCGGCGGGTGCATGGCGACGTCACCGGCATGATGATCGGCGGGGTCGGTGCATTGCTGCTCCAGATGCTGCATCCGGCCGCCCTTGCCGGGATTTGGGACCACAGCCGGTTCCGTGACGACATGCTGGGGCGGTTGCGGCGGACGGCTCGGTTCATTGCCGTCACCACCTATGCCGAACGGGCCGAGGCGGAGGAAGCGATCGCGCGGGTGCGACAGGTGCATGAGCATGTGCGTGGGACGCTGGCGGACGGGACGGCCTATGCGGCGGGCGATCCCCGGCTGCTGGCCTGGGTGCATGTCTGCGAGGCGACGAGCTTTCTCGACGCGTGGATGGCCTATGGCGAGCCGTTCATGCCGCTGGCGGAGCAGGACCGCTATTTTGCCGAGGCGGCGCTGGTGGCGCGGGCCCTGGGGGCCGATCCGGTGCCGGACTGCCGGGCCGAGGCGGTGGCGCTGATGGCGCGTTTTCGCGGCGAGCTGGCAGCGACGGAACGGACGCGGGAGGTGGCGCGGATCGTGCTGCGGCAGCCAGCGCCCTCGCTGGGGCTGATGCCGGCGCAGGCGATGATGATGCAGGCCGCGGTGGCGCTGCTGCCGGGTTGGGCGCGGCGGATGCATGGCTTTTCGATGCCGGTCCTGGCGCGGCCGCTGGTCCGGGCGGGGGCCTTTGCGCTGGCGGGAACGATGCGCTGGGCGTTTCGCGGCGAAGATTGATCGCCGCGCCCGTGGGGGCTGGAATGACGGAAGCGGGGTTCAGGCGTTGAAATGGGCGACGAGGGCGTAGCGTTCGCCGGGGTAGAGCAGGCGGGCGTAGGTGATGCGTTCCCCGCCGCGCCAGGTCCAGCGTTCCAGCGCCAGGCAGGCGGCGTTTTGCGGGACGTCGAGGGCGTCCGCCGTCTCCGGACCGGCGTTGAGGGCGGTGATGCGATGTTCCGCCTCCGTCCAGGGGACATGGGCGAGCAGCCAGGAGCCCGGAGGTTCGGCGCTGAAATCCACCTCGGCCGCTTCGGGAACGGCGCGGAGGTTGATCAGGCGGGTTTCCGTCGCATAGGGCAAATCCTGGGCGAAGTGGCGGCATTCCAGAGCGAGCAGATCGCCGTCGGGCACGCGCAGCAGCGCCTTGTCTTCCGCGCTTGCCCGGCGGCGCTCGCGACGGATGAGGTCGAGGCGGTAGCTGAGGCCCTGCCCTTCCACTTCGGCGCGGATGTCCGGGATTTCCAGCGCGGCACGGTGGAAGCGGGGCGCGGCGACGAAGGTGCCCGCGCGCTTGCGGCTTTCGAGCAGGCCCGACTGCACGAGCGCGCGCAGCGCCTTGTTCACCGTCATGCGGGAGCAGCCATAGGCGTCCATCCATTCCGCCTCCGTCGGGATGCGGTGGCCGGGGCGCCATTCGCCCGACATGATGCGGCTTTCGATGTCGCGGCGGATGCGGCGGTGGAGCGGGGTCAATCGAGCAGGGCCTTGAGAAGTTGGGTGTAGCGCGCCTCTATGGCGGGGCGGGCATGGTGGAGGCCTGCGGTAACGCGCCTGACGCCGGCGCACCAGACGCTATCGATCTGGGCGCGGGCGAAGATCCAGCTGTCGAGCAGGCGGTCGCCGGAGCGGGCGGCGGTGGTGGGCTGGCCGGGGCGGAGGGTGACGATGTCGGCGCGGGCGCCCGGCGTGAGGGTGGCGGGGGGATGGCCGAGCGCCTGGGCGCCTTTCCGGGCATGATGGTAGAGGCTGGCGCCGGTTGACTGGCCTGGGGCGGTGAGAAGGTTGCGGGCCTGGTGGGTCAGGCGCTGGCCATATTCGAGCAGGCAGAGTTCGGCGGCGGCATCGATCCGGATATTTGAGTCTGAGCCTATGCCGATGCGGCCGCCCTGGGCAAGGAAAGCGCGGGCGGGGAAGAGGCCGTCGCCCAGATTGGCTTCGGTGATGGGGCAAAGGCCGACGGTGGCGCCGCTTTTCGCGATGGCGTTCCGTTCGCTGTCGGCGATGTGGGTGGCATGGACCAGGCACCAGCGTTGGTCGACCTCCGCATGGTTCATGAGCCATTCGACCGGACGCTGGTTGCTCCAGGCGCGGCAGGCTTCGACCTCGGCGCGCTGTTCCGCGATGTGGATGTGGATGGGGCCGTCCGGCGCCAGCGCGGTGATGGCGGCGAGTTCCTGCGGGGTGACGGCGCGCAGGCTGTGGGGGGCGACGCCCAGGGTCGCGTTCAGGGGTTTCAGGGCTTCCAGCAGGCGGGCGTAGCTGTCGGGGGTGTGGAGGAAGCGGCGTTGGCCTTCCGTGGGGGGGACGCCGCCGAAATTCGAGTGGGCGTAGAAGACCGGGAGCAGGGTGAGGGCGATGCCTGTGTCGCCGGCTGCCTCAGCAATGGCTTCGGCCATGGCGGCGGGGTTGGCGTAGGGCGCGCCGCTGGGGTCGTGGTGGAGATAGTGGAATTCCCCGACGCTGGTGAAGCCGCTTTCGAGCATTTCGGCATAGGCAAGCGCGGCGATGGCGTGGAGGCCTTCGGGGTTCAGGCGGTCGAGGAAGCGGTACATCGCCTCGCGCCAGGTCCAGAAGCTGTCGCTGCCCTCCCCTGCCCTTTCGGTGAGGCCGGCCATGGCGCGCTGGAAGGCGTGGCTGTGGACATTGGGCAGGCCGGCGAAGGCGGGGCCGTGGCGTTCGTCGCCGGGTTCGGGGGGAATTCCATGAACGATCCGGTCAATGAACCGGCCTTTCAGAATCATGCGGACGGCAGGACGCCAGCCTTCGGGGAGGAGAGCCTGTTCGAACCATAGCGCCATTTCGATTTCCCCTCTCCAAAGGCATGGGATTGGCCGGAGATGGCTAATCCAAGACATTCCCCTCCCGTAAACGGGAGGGGTTAGGGGTGGGCGCGAGCGTAGCGAGCTTCTGACTTAGCCGTTGCAAAACAGCGCAGATGCCGCGC